>JBECKU010000066.1:0-11067 GCA_040235385.1 Candidatus Sulfobium sp.
CACACCGTCAGTTCACCGCCAAAACTGACCATGAAGGCCTCGGAAAAATCGAACCATGCCGGAAGATTTGATATAGTAGCAGTTACTCTCTGCCCCTCATAAATATAGCCGCATCCATCGAAAGCCGATGTAAAGGTAATTAAGGCTGTGGTGTTATTTATGGTACTTCTGCTCAATTCGAATGAATTATTTCCCTGAATAAAAACCTCCTCATAACAGACATGTGGCGTCCCCGACACTTGTGTATAGGAGACATAGATAATTCTATCCATCGGATAGGAAGCCAACTGATATCGAAGAGTATTTGAAGAAGGTCCCGCATTGAAAGACCAGTATTGTGTTGTGGGCGGGATTTCTTCGCCGGCATCGACAGGTACAAAAACCAAATTGACGGGGTCCCACACGAACTCGATCCAGTATTTGCCCGACAAAGGCATCCCGTCGACGCTTGCCGAGAGATTATTGATAGTGATAGTCTCCTGACCCGTGGGCGCTATGCTCGATTCCGAGAGGTTCAGATTCAAGGTCATTGCTGCCGCAGAGCCGAATAAAAACAAAATAAATATGAAGCTCACCATGAATTTTTTCATGATCCCTCCTGAGGGATGTCAAGATTAATAATTGGGGATAATCCCCCGCTTCTCCCTCTATTGAAATCTCATACTTTTATAAAGCTTCCCTATCTAAACAAAATGATACTTCTTTTGACTGTTCTTGTCCATTCTCTCCCTGATCTTTCCTGACTTTCCAGACTAATTAAGATGTGATATATTCTAATCAGGCGCACTTGAAGAAGTGAAATTTAATGGCGCAGTGGAATATGTTTGCGTCTTCAGCGCCAAAAAAAAAGGGGCTTCTCCCCGCAAGGGGTAGTGGAACAGGTTCTTCCACGACCAAAGACCATGAGTCCACCTAAAAAAAAGGTGCACATCTTCATCGTCTCCGACTCGACGGGAACGACCGCGGAGATGGTGATTAATGCCGTTCTCGTCCAGTTCAAGAATCTCGTTCCGCTTTTCAAAAAATTCCCCTATATTCGAACAAAGGAACAAGTCAAGGCGATACTGAGCCAGGCCCATGAGGTCGGAGGAGTCGTTATCTACTCCATTGTCTCGCAGGACTTGAGAACATGGATTCGAAAAGAGAAGCGAACAATGGACATTTATGCCATCGATCTCCTTGGGCCGATACTGGACAGGATACGAAAACAGTGGGACTTGATTCCACAATTGGAGCCGGGTCTCCTTCGAGGAATCGGAGAAGAATCCCTGCGTCTCGCCGAATCCATCGATTTTACCCTTAAGCACGATGACGGACTCGGTCTGGAGACCCTGCATATGGCGGACCTCCTCATCATAGGGGTGTCGCGCACATCGAAAACTCCTACCAGCCTCTATCTTTCCTGCAACCACGGGCTTAAGGTCGCCAACGTTCCCATCGTCCTTAACGCTACGCCCCCCGAGAAGGTCTTCGTTTTTCCAGAGATCCAGAAGATAGGTTTCACCATCTCGCCCGAGAGGCTCGAGTTCATCAGGCAGAAGAGGATAAAGTACGTTGAAGGTATGGATTATTATCTGGATGCCGCTCAGATCAGAGAAGAGCTGGCATACAGCCGCCGGATAATGAATCGGATAAAGGGGCTGGAGGTGATCGACGTCACCTACAGTTCCATCGAAGAAGTTGTCGGCAGGATAATGGAGATAAGGCAGGAAAAAGAGGGTCGAACATCGTGAAGACGGAGGCAAGTTAACCCGAAAGGAGTGATATTTATGCCAAAAAGCCGACTCGTTTTGTGGTTTCGAGAATTGGGCAAGGATGACATCCCTCTGGTCGGGGGAAAATGCGCCAATCTTGGAGAACTCTACGGAAAGATAGGCGTGCCTGTTCCGAACGGTTTTGCAGTCACGGCAGATGCGTTTAGCATCTTTCTCGAAAAGAACCGCGCATCCGACCGGATCGGCCCCATGCTTGCGAACGTTGACGCAAACGATCTGAAGGCGTTGGAGGAGATCTCCAACCGGATAAGGACGTACGTCGAAGGGCTTCCTATGCCCAAAGAAATCGAGCATGCTATCGTGGCGGCGTATGGAGAGATCTGTAAGCAGCGAAACGCGAAGGAGGTTGCCGTGGCCGTCCGCTCGTCGGCGACCGCAGAAGACCTGCCGGGCGCAAGCTTCGCCGGTCAGCAGGATACCTATCTGAACGTCACGGGTCAGACCTTGATTCAGAAGGTGCAGCGGTGCTGGGGTTCCCTGTTTACACCCCGTGCCATTTTCTATCGTAAAGAAAAAGGATTTGAGCACACCGAAGTGCTTATAAGCGTGGCTGTTCAGGAGATGATCGATTCAAAGGCCTCCGGGGTCATGTTTACCCTGGAGCCTGTGCAGGGCGACAGGAACAAGGTTGTAATCAATGCCTCCTGGGGACTTGGCGAAGCTATCGTGAGCGGCCAGATAACACCCGACGAATATGTGGTCGAAAAAGGGACGTTCCGTATACTTGACCGAAAGATCTTCAAGAAGCAAAAAAAGATCGTCTACAACAGGAGAGGCGGGACGAAGTGGGCGACAGTACCTGAAAAGTTCCAGGATGCGCAGGCCCTGTCGGATGCTGCTATCGTCCGCCTGGCACAATACGGCATTGAGATCGAGAATCACTATGGTGCCGCCCAGGACATAGAATGGGCCGTTGACAAGGAAGATCGAATGTTCATTCTTCAAGCACGGCCCGAGACTGTGTATCAGTCGCGAACAGTCGGGAAAAGAGAGGAGAAACCCATGGAACAGGAAATCCTTGTGCGGGGGCTGGGGGTGAGTCCCGGTCAGGGTTCCGGACGGGCAAAGGTCCTTCTTAATGCAAAGGAGATTTCGGCGTTCGGCGATGGTGAAGTTCTGGTCACCGAGATGACCACTCCCGATTGGGTCTCGACGATGAAGAAGGCCTCTGCGATCGTCACGAACCTCGGGGGCAAGACCTGTCATGCCGCCATCGTGAGCCGCGAACTCGGCATCCCGTGCGTCGTCGGAACGGAGAACGCCACAAAGGTCCTTCAAAGCGGGGATATAGTGACCGTGGACGGACAGAGGGGCCTCGTCTTTAAGGGTGCACCGGCGCAGAAAAAAGAGGCAGTTGAGGCCTCTGCCGCGCCCGTTGCCGCGTCCGTTCAACCTATTACGGCCACCAAAGTCTATGTAAATCTCTCAGTGCCCGAGATCGCCGACAAGGTTGCCAAAGATACGAATGCCGACGGGGTGGGCCTCCTCAGGGCTGAGCATATGATGCTCGAGATTGGAAAACACCCGAGAATGCTTATCGAGGAAGGGGGAGAGCAGAAGATGGTCGAGACATTTTCCCGAGGTGTTGGGAAAGTAGCCGAGGCTTTTTTCCCGCGCCCGGTGGTATATCGGTTCCTCGATTTCAAACCGGATGAGTTTCTCGCTCTGCCCGGGGGAGAGAAATATGAACGGGAGCATGTAGGTCCGAATCCCATGATCGGTTTCCGGGGGGAATACCGGTACGCGGTAGAGGACGACCTGTTCCGGCTCGAATTGAAGGCGATTGCGCATACACGGAAGACGATGGGTTTTACCAATGTATGGGTCATGGTCCCATTCGTCAGAACACTCGAGGTCTTCCGCAGGACGGTCCGGATCATGCGCGAAGAAGGGCTGGACAACCGGACCGATCCTGACTTCAAGCTCTGGATCATGGTCGAAGTCCCAAGCGCCTGTCTGATGATTGATGAGTTCTGCCGGGTTGGCATCGACGGGGTAAGTTTCGGCACCAATGATCTTACCATGCTTGTGCTCGGCGTGGACCGGAACGATACATCCGTACAGGAGATCTACGACGAGCGAAACCTGGCCGTCCTCAGGGCAATCGCCTACACCATCAGGATCTGCAGGAAGCACGGGGTGACGACATCCATTTGCGGACAGGCCCCCAGTGTATATCCGGACTATCTCGAGTTCATGATCCGCTGCGGCTCCACATCTATTTCCGTCAACCCCGACACGGTCGTCGCATCAAGAAAGATGGTTGCCGCGGTGGAGCAGAAGATCCAGTTAGAGCGGGCACTCGGTCTCACGCCTCGTCCGAGGATCGCAAAGATACCAATGGAGCAGGTTGAATTCTGGAGACTGGTGGAAGAATGAGCGGGTCTGTTAAGAAACGACATCCCCGGAAAAAGACCGTCTATCTTGTCGGCGACAGCACGGGCGAGACGGTGAGCAAACTGGCCAGGGCGTCCCTTGCGCAGTTCAGCCGTGAAAAGGTCGGCATCAAGACTTTTTTCATGATCAAAGACAAACGTCTCCTCGCGAAAGTCCTGCGGCAGGCGGCGGACGACGAAGCCCTCGTCGCCTTTACCATCATCCAGCCGTCCCTCCGTGATTTCCTGATCGGCGAAGCCGACAGCCACGGGATCAAGGCAATCGACGTTATCGGCGATTTCATCCTGCAGCTTTCCCTTTTCCTGGAAGAGAAGCCCGCCCAGGTGCCCGGGCGGCAGTATATAATGGACGAAGACTACTACCGACGGATCGAAGCTATCAACTTTGCAGTGAAGCATGATGACGGGAAGGCGCCGCAGGGGCTCAGGTTTGCCGATCTGGTCCTTGTCGGACTTTCCCGGACCGGCAAGACGCCGTTATCGACCTATCTTGCCAATCAGGGATGGAAGATCGCCAATGTCCCCCTGCATCCCGATATGGAGCCGCCCCAGGAACTCTTCCGGCATGTGGAACAGCGCAAGGTCTTCGGGCTTCTGATCAACATCGAGAGTCTCGTGAAGATGAGAGAAGCCCGTCTGGAGCAGTTAGGTCTCGAGCCTTACGCGAAATATGCAGATCCCGTGAAGGTGTCCGACGAGATAGAGTGGTGCAGGTCATTTTACGGAAGGCACCCGCACTGGCGCGTGATCGACATCTCGAACCGCGCAATAGAGGAGACCGCCGCAAGCATCCTCCATGCATACAGAACCGGGAAGAAAACTTCTTGAAACCCTCTATGGTAGCGCACTAACCAGTGTAGTGAGTCATAAATCTCCTGTCATTGCGAGGAGAGAATCGACGAAGCAATCACAGCAGTGAAAAAGGAGATTGCTTCGCTTCGCTCAAAGAGTGTAGTGGTCCGGCAGCAGCGGAGGATGTTTCCCGGTTTGACACTCCTGTGCAGACAGAAATACTGGTCGTGCCGATGGCGTGATCCTCTCGTCCTTGTGACACTGCTCACATACTAATCTCGGAATAAGCATTAAACTAATGTACGGAGATTATTGCATGAACAATACAGAGAGAACTGGATCCGGAGAGGAATTCGTGCGTAAGGGGAAATGTTCATGTTCACTGACCGGAAGCAGGTTCTGTGATATCTGCCCCGAAAATCCTAATAAACGCGCTCTTAAGATAAGGTCCGCACGTTCATCGGAAATGACTGCGGATATTGTACTTGACGGCCTCAAATATCATGTGCAGACCGAAAGGCTCGGTCCTAAAAACCCGGTGATCATTACAAATGTCTGGAAGGCCGGAGAAGTCATATCGACAAAAAAAACCGATTACCGCCATCTCGTCGTTTTTCCCGACATAAACAGTAAGGTGCAGGAGCTTATGCAGCAGGAGCACGCTTTCTCCATTCAGGAACTCACCAGGAAGATACCCGCGCGAAAACTCAAAGATCCGACATTCTACATTGAAGAAATAAGATGCCTGATTAAATCGAGAAGCTATAGAGAAGCACTAAAAATACTGGACAACGCTTTGACGGAACACCCTTTTAATCCTTTTCTGCTGTCTTATCATGGGTGCATGATTGCTGTCGTCCACGGAGATTACAACCTCGGGGTGGACATTTGTAAAGATGCCATTGAGATCTTTAAGGCTGAAGAAACCGTCGGATTTCAGTTTTTCTCTCCTTTCTTTTATCTCAATCTGGGCAAGGCTTATCGTGCCGCAGGGCAAAAACGGGATGCGGTTCAGTCCTACATGACGGGACTCGCTGCCGATCCCGAGGACCCCGACCTGCTTGCAGAGATAAACGGGCTCGGAAGAAGGAGAAAACCGATAATTCCTTTTTTGAAAAGATCAAACCCGGTAAATAAGTTCGCGGGCATTCTGCTTCAGACTATCTCTGTTCCATAGATAGCTCCTCTGAAAAACATTTGTAGGTTCCATTTGCTGTTATTGACCGGCAAGTCAATCAAACATCAGGTTTACAGCCGGACCTTTCTCATGCAAATAAATCTCATACGAACCGTCACAGGCATCGGTAGAAGCAATTGTCCGGATTCGATTATTCTCGATGATATCTACTACCCCCGAAACCGGATAGTAAGCGCAGACTCCGACGAATGACGAAACAGGAACTTGCAAATGATCATGAGAAAAAAAATACTCAGTCATATAGAATATATTTCCTGCACAATAATGACAGGAAAATTAATCAACAGAAACGGCGATACGGAAAAGCATATTATGGTCTGGTTATTGTATATTTCTCCCTCCGTAAATCTGCGCCTTTCTGTTAATATCCTCTTTGGTTCCCTCTTCTCGGGTCAGGGAGATGAAATGAAGGAAAGTGAATGACGCTAGCCATTATTGCTGTTGTCTCAGGTCTGGCGCTACTGGTCTGGAGCGCGGACCTTTTTGTCGAAGGTTCTGCCGCCACGGCGCGGCACCTGGGCATGCCGCCGCTTCTAATAGGCATGGTAATCGTAGGCTTCGGGACATCGGCTCCGGAAATGGTAGTTTCGGCCCTGGCTGCACTGCAAGGCAATCCAGGAATCGCTATCGGCAACGCCTACGGTTCAAATATCGCCAACATCGCTCTGATATTGGGCCTTACGGCGCTCATCAGCCCCATTGCCGTCCATTCTCAGGTACTCCGCAAAGAACTCCCACTGCTGACTTTCGTTACCGGCATTGCCGCTTTTCAGCTTCGGGACGGCGAATTGAGCCGCACAGACGCACTGATCCTGCTGGCGGTGTTCGGTTTTCTGATGGCGTGGACCATCGGCCAGGGGATCCGGAGACGAACTGACATTCTTGCCTGTGAGATGGAACAGGAACTTGCGGCGCACGCAATGCCTATCCGGCGGGCTTTGTTCCGGCTGTTGCTGGGATTGGTCCTTCTGGTATTCAGTTCGCGCGTCCTTGTTTGGGGCGCGGTGGAGACCGCCCGCGGTGTCGGCGTCAGCGATCTGATCATCGGCCTGACAGTTGTGGCTCTGGGCACTTCATTACCTGAACTCGCATCGTCGCTCATGGCCATCCGGAAAGGCGAGCACGACATCGCACTGGGCAACGTGCTCGGCTCAAACCTTTTCAATACGTTGGCCGTGGTCGGAATCGCCGGAACGATCTATCCCAAAAAAGTCGCCCCCGAGGTCTTCTCCAGGGACATCCCCGTGATGGGAATTTTGACCGTCTCCCTGTTTATTTTCGGCTACGGGTTTCGCGGACCGGGCAGAATCAGCCGAGTCGGGGGGGCGACCTTGCTTGCCGCATACATTGCCTATAACATCTTTCTGGCTATAAGTGTATTCGGCAAGCAGGCCATTCATTAATATTTCGACGGCTGGACATATGGAGTACAATAAGACTATGCAAATCGGTACTAGAGTGCTCTACCCTGAAGACGTCGGAGTGTGGGACGCGGATTTTCTGCAGATCTCAGTCTACAATAACATGACCGACAACCTGAAAATCATGAAGGAAACCGCAAAAAAATGCCGGGCTGCCGGCTTCCCTTTTATCATGCATCCGGTAGGATATTCCCTTCTCGATCCGTCCATGTTCGAAGAGATAAAGTTAATATCGGCCCAGGCCGACCTCGGCGTGATCCTGCATGACGAAAGATCGCCGGAAGGGCGCCGTATCGAAGGCCGGAACGTCGAAGTTTTCAGATCCGCCGTAAGCGAGCTTCTGATCACAACCCGGATATCGTTTGAAAATGCGACAAGCACTAAAGACGTCAGGTGGTTCTGGGACAACTATGCAGATTCCGTCACCATCGATATCGGGCATGTCGAAGAAGCTGGAATCGATTCATCCGGGTTCGTAAAATCTCTCGACGCCAAGACTATCGATAAAATCGATTACGTACATATGCACAGAAACAACGGCTGGCACGGCGGCCTCACTGATCATTGGCCCCTGCTTCCTAATTGCAAGGAAGTCATTGCCTTGAGGCACTTGCTGAAAAGGAAGAGTGCTGTGGGAGTCCTTCTGGAAATAAATGAAACAGAGGAAATCGGGAACAGTCTCAGGATTCTCAGGGAGGTCAGAGACTCACTTTAGTCCTGCGTTCCTCACCTGCAATCAAAAAGAATTTCACTTCAGACCATTGTATTAAGTCTTCCGGCTCAAAATAGTCATTTTCTTCGTCTTGGTGTCTCTGTGGTCAATTTTTCTTTGCTTATGGCTTCAGATATTCCCGGTTAAATGATATATTTGTTATTAGATCGGTTCATGTAATGTAATATTTTCCGGGAGGACAATAATGAAACTCAGCGCGAAGACAAAGGTCGACGATCTGCTCAAGACGTATCCCTTTCTGATGGATTTTCTGATCAGGAGATCCCCCAAGTTCAAGATGTTAAAGAGCACTTCGATGAGAAAGACCGTCGGGAAAGTCGCACCGCTTTCCCACGTGGCGACCATCGGGGGCATCGAAATCGGACAACTCCTCAAGGAACTGGCAGATGAAATCGGAAAGAATACGGGAGAGGATGTAGAAGTCGTTAAGGTCAATGAGGGAAGTGAGTCGATAAAAAACCCTGAAGCACGTCAGGAAGCCCTGAAAGGGATCATCAAGGACCTTCATAAAGGTGTTGACATGTCTATTCTGAAAAGTAGATTTCAGGATCTGATCAAAGATATAGAACCGTCGGAAATAGCAAGGATGGAGCAGAAACTGATCGAGGAAGGGATGCCTGAAAGCGAGATAAAACGGCTTTGCGATGTGCACGTGGACGTGTTCAAAGACGCGCTCGGGAAAAAGGAGGAAGTCTCCGCGCCGCCTGGACATCCGGTTCATACATTCATGCAGGAGAACCGGGCTGCCGAAGCGATAATCGGGGATATTACCTCAATTCTCGAACAACTCTGCGATTCACCGGACAAGGAAGTTTTTCGGAAATATCAGGACCGTCTCAACGAACTGATCGACCGGCTTTCCGCGATCAACCTTCATTATCTCAGGAAGGAAAACCAGTTGTTCCCGATACTGGAGCTTCATGAGATTTCGGGACCGTCCGAAGTAATGTGGGCCCTTCATGACGATGTCCGGCAGATGCTGAAATACGCGGAAGACCAGATAGCGGGTTTGCAGGTACCTGTCGTCTATGCCACCATTAAATATCTTTTAAAGACCATGACCGACATGATTTACAAGGAGGAGCATATTCTCTTTCCCATGGCCATGGAGATGTTGTCCGATGCCGACTGGAAAAAAGTAAGAGACGGCGAGGAGGAGATCGGCTATGCGTGGATCAGACCTGAGACGGAATGGGAACCCCCGGTAGAAGAAAAAGTCTCCGCTGAGAAGGAAATCGCGAAAATCGGACTCGACACAGGTCAATTGAGTCCTGAACAGATAAACCTTATTCTCACCCATCTGCCTCTCGACCTCTCTTATGTAGACGAAAACGATGAGGTTAGATATTACTCTCATACACCGGACCGGATTTTCCCGAGAAGTCCCGGCATAATCGGGAGAAAGGTGCAGAAATGCCATCCCCCCAAGAGCTATCATGTCGTCCAGAAGATCGTCGATGAGTTCAGGGCCGGCACAAAAGACGTCGCGGACTTCTGGATACAGATGAAAGGCAGATTCATTCTCATCAAATACTATGCAGTCCGCGATTCAGGAGGAAAATACAGGGGCACGCTGGAAGTAAGCCAGGATATCACGGAGATCAAAAAGCTCGAAGGGCAGAAGAGACTGCTAGACTGGGAATGACCAGGAATAACCACAGAAACACCGAGACACAGAGAAAGACTGTTTTAATAAAAAGTCAAGAGTTAGAACTCCGGATTAATCATTTTGCATCTTTAAGTCTTCTCTGTGTCTCTTCGACTCTGTGATGAAATTCTTTTCTGTTCCAGCTTGGCAATGTCAGGTTGACGGGAAACAATGATAGAACCGGGAAAGGTTATCTTGAATGTCGTTCCTCTTTCGTTGCTGTCTAAATGAATGGTCCCCCCGTGAGAACCGACGACTTTATGGACGATGGGTAAACCCAATCCCGTGCCCCTTTCCTTCGTAGTAAAGAAGGGAAGAAAAATCTTTTCCCGGATATTTTCCGGTATCCCATGCCCCGTATCGGAAATGGAGAGGACCAGACCGTTTCCCGTTGAACAGAGCACTCTCAGTTCTCCGCCTTCCGGCATCGATTCTATAGCGTTCTGGAGGAGGTTGGAAATAGACTGACGAAGGAGGACTTCGTCGCCTTTTATGGGCGGAAGACCCGCCGTGTCGCAAGATATGGCGATTCCGCCGGCTGGCTCACTGATTGACTGAATGCAACTTCTTATTAATTTGTCCAGGTCGACGTCGGAAATGACCAGTTCAGTCGGTCTGGCAAATGAGAGAAAATCGGTTATTATCCTGTCCATAACACTCACTTCCCGCGATATGGCATCGACCGCGGGCAGCAATGACGCGTCTGCCTTTTTCGATAATATTTTTGTATACCCTGATATAACCGCCATGGGATTTCTGAGTTCGTGGGCTATCCCGCCTGACATTTCTCCAAGAGTGGACAGTCTGTCCCTGAGCTCCATCTGAGACTGGAAGGCCTTTAATTCCGTGAGATCGGTGAAAACGAGGATATGCCCGATACCCTTTCCGGAACTATCCTTCAGAAGTGACAGATTAAGGCCGAGCCAAAGACTTTTGCCCGACCGGGTAGTATAACGGGCCGCCGCCCTTTCGACGGGAGTTTTCCGTCCGACGATTTCCTCGATCGGCCCGCCGAAGATCCGGTCGTAGCTCCTTCCCGCACAGTCCGATTCGGCCAACTCGAGGATCTTTTCGGCCGCCGAATTCATCTTTGTAATCTTCAGA
>JBECKU010000087.1:0-19460 GCA_040235385.1 Candidatus Sulfobium sp.
GCGTAATACATGGACCATGCGACTACGAGAATGAACGCCACCCAGGCCCAGGTAGGTACGGGCGAAGGCGTCTCGGCCTGGCGTGGTTCCCATTTATCTTCGTATGCCCCGCCATAGGCGTTCACAAGCACGTTAATCTTCCCTTCTACTATATCGTTTTCAGCCAATCCATCGACTGCGATCCCGGGACCGTTCCGCACTTCAAAGGGGACCTTGCGTATTCCTCTGTGACCGGACCGGTCTACAGCGACTATCCGCAGCATATGGGGCCCGTCATCGAGGGATGAGGTGTCCAGCGTGAACCTTCCGGGGGGTCTGAAGGTGTAAAGAGGTTCCCTGCCGTCGTCCAGGTATATCTCTATCGTGCTTTCTCTCTTTTTCATCGGTCTTCTTCCGGTTTCACCGGCACGTCGTTACTGAGAATTCTGTTCTTGACATGGTCTTCTCTTTTTTCTCCGGGGTAAAAGAAATATTTGACACAAAGATATGATGAGATCACTACGACGATGACGGAAATTGCTACTATGACATAATCCCAAACGCCGTCGGGAGACGCCGTTCTGCCCCGGGGCGCCGTTGCGAATTCCTGTCCGGCACGAAGAAACAAGCTGGGGAAATCATTCATCGCGGTGTCCTTCTTTCTCTTTCTCTGTCCTGATTTTTTTTACTTCTTCGGCGGCGACCGTCGGGGCATTGTTGCCCCAGCTTGTGCGTTCGTGGTTTACGACAGCAGCGACCTCCGCGTCAGTCAACACATGTTCGTGGGCAGGCATCGGCGAGGAGTATTTCACCCCGGCAATAGTCTTATCCTGAAGTCCGAAGAGCACTATCTCGACATGACGCGTCGGGTCCTTGTCGGTCACGACTTCATTTCCCTTCAGTGGGGGAAAAGTGCCCGGGATGCCTTCGCCGTCGGCCTGATGGCAGCTTGCGCAATTCGATGAGTAGACCGATGCTCCCATGGCCGTCTCAGGCTGGTTCGCACCGCCGGACGGAGGCCGGGTTTCTCCGCCTGGTCCTTCATTTCCGGGAAGAGGTACCTGCTTCAGCGAAAGCAGATACGCGACCAGGTCCTCGGCTTTTTTCGTTAATACTATCCGACCGCTTTCAGGAACATAATCCGCCGGGAGCTCAACAACGTTGTTCCCAGGTCCAGGGTTGGTTTCTACCTTAAAGAGCCATGGGTAGGCCTGCATGATTGAATCTTTTACCACCGAGCGGGGATTATACAGATGCATATATTGCCACGTCTTGCTTGGCTGGCGGGAGCCGATGTTGCTCAGATCAGGTCCGTTACGTTCAGTGCCGAGGATCGCAGGGGTCCCCCTCCACCGGTCCTGAGGCTTGAGACGGGCGTAGTCTCCGGGCGCAGAAGGCCGGCCGAAGGGTTTATCTACTTCCAGCGGTCTCACCTGTTGGGTATGACAATAAAGACATCCTTCCGCCACATAGATGTCAAGTCCTCTCTGCTCCTGATCAGTCAGTACCCTTGACCCGGGCAGAGGCTTATTGTTCTGCTGGACCCATATCGCGGGGCCGACAGCAATTATGATCGTCAGTAATATGAACCCGAAAAAGACGACACCGAACAGGAGCTTGTGGTTTTCATGAAAATTGAGGTTCATCCCGTCTCATCCCCGAGCGCCGATATATCCTTTGTCCCGGACCGCGGCCGCATCTTCCAGACGTTATATGCGAATATCAGGTGTGCACCGAGCATAAGGCTTCCGCCGACCGCCCTCCCCACCCAATATGAAGACATCAGCCGTACCGAATCAATGAAAGGGGCGCCGGAGATCCAGCTCTGCCCCTGCTGCGTCCCTCCGATCACGAGCGAAAGACCATAGATCAGGATGCCGACGAGCGCAAACCAGAAGTGTACGCCTATGAGCAGATGCGGCGGCTCCCTGCCTGTGAGACCGGGAAGCAGTCCGTATATCCCTCCCCAGATCAGAAAGGAAACAAAACCATACATGGTCATGTGGGAATGGGAGATGGTGTAGTTGGTAAAATGCCAGAGGTTGTTTAAACTGCGAAACGCCTCGAATGTCCCCTGTCCCGATGCAAAGAAATAATAGAGCACCCCGACCAGAATAAAAGGCAGGGAATAACTCCGGCCGATGGTCCTCTCTTTTCCCCGCATGGTAAGGAGGAAATTTCCGGTGCCGGCAATGAGCGGGATGAACATACCGACGCTGAAAATAATGGCGACGGTCTGCAGCCACCAGGGGACCGGACTGAAGATGAAATGGTGGGCCCCTATCATCGAGTAAAAGACCATTTGTGTCCAGAAGGCGAGCACCCCGAGAGAATAGGAATATATCGGTTTATTAAGCAGCTTCGGCAGAAAATAATACGTAAGGCCGAGCACCATGGGAGTAAACCACATACCGACACCCATATGCATGTAATATCCCTGGATCACGGTCTCGCCCAGGCCACGCTGGTAACCCGGCAGATAGGCGGTGACAGCCAATACGATAGTCCAGAGAAAAGCCGCCATGATATACCAGTTGGAAATATAGATTTCTCTTATACTTCTTCCGGCAACCGTCCTGTAAAGATTGAAGGTCAACAGGACGAGAGCCAGCACAAAGAGGCCCATCGAAGGCCAGACAAATTCCCGATACTCCTGACCTCCGTTGTTTATTCCTGCAAGGAGCAGCAGGACCCCCGACAGAACGGCGGCATTGATCAGGAACAGGCTTAGCCACCCGAGTTTTTGACTGAAGAGCTTCTTCTGGCTCGTCCGGGGGACCACATAAATCGCAAGGGCGATCATCGCAAGCGATGTCCACCCCCAGAAGACCGTATTCGTATGTATGGGCCGCAGCCGGCCGAAAGACAACCACTGAGTTACGGCCAGATCCGGATAATCGAACCTGATACCGAGAAATTCTCCGAGGAGCGTTCCGAAGACCAGCCAAAAAGAGGAGCTTGCGACGTATACGTAGATGAGACGGGTTAGACGGGAGTCCTCGTCGATTATTTTATCGATGGGTGTTTTTGATGCGGCAAGCGGTCTGCGTGCAGGCATATCACATCCTTGGCGTAATGTCCGTAATCGATCATTCGGGTACAGTCCCATCATACCGCACGATTGGACCCTTCTCAAGACGGGATGCAATAAAAAACTTCGCGATGGTCACGGGTTAATAACAAGAGATAAAATCTGGATGAACCGTGGATGTGATATCGATCACAGTGAAATCAAAGTAATGACGGTAAACTCATACCAGTTATTTCAAGAAATGGAAAAAGGAGGAGACATGTCCAGGATAGTTTATTTATTATGTTTGTTCATTGCTGCAGGCATCTTTGTTTTGGGTCCGGCCCAGGCGTATGCTGACGCGCCTGATATGAGCGATGACCTGGTGTATGAGTATTACAATGTTATCGGAACTTCGAACTACATGGTCGTCGCCAATCAGAAAACAGTCCAGTCAGGTGCAATACCGCTGCCGTCCGGCAAAAATGCTTTTACCTACACTCCCGTAGAGATTCCCGCTCCCAGCGAGGACCCGGCAACGGCCCGGCCTATCGGCGTAGGCAGTGTAGCCAATGGCGGCGGGACTCTTCATTTGCAGGTGGAAATTGGTCCGTTTGAAGAGCCTGTTGATGTAACTTTTGGCTTTTTTGCGGCCTCTTTCGATGCTGCGGATATCTATTTCCTCAATATCTTCAACGAACTCACCTCCCTTCAGGAGGAAATAAACCAGGAAACGGGCGGAGTAGAAGAAAATCATAACGGACTGGACGATAATTCGGGGTCGGGCAATAAAAAAGGCAAGAAGAAATATAAGAAGCTTGCTGTCTGGAAAAGCGATGTGCTTGAAGTTAATGAATCGCTTCTGGGTCCGATCGACGTGAGTGAAGTTTCTCCAGGTCTCTATGTGCTGGTGCTGAATGTCACTCGCGTAAGCCCGTCTGACAATAATTTCGACAGATTCTATCGATGGGTGACATACTTCATTGTTCCGGATCCCGAAATGTAGCAGAAGAAATATATTCATAAGATTTTTTTATAGGATCAAGATGGCTTTTTTATTTGACATGTAAGCCATATAATGATACAAGAAAATTAAATTTCACTTTTTGAAAATTAGTTCTGGTGCTGTTCCCGACAAAGCCGCAACTTTCGAGAGAAGGGGTCATGAAAAGCTTTGAAGGCTGACGCGATAAGATAGCCGGGCTGCTGAGGAAATAATACTTTGGCAGTTCGGCTTTATTGTTTCAATTGTCCAGGGTTCCGGATATATACGCTTTGCCATATGAAAGACAGCGGGAAGCCGCTGAAGTGCCGGAGATGTAATGTCCGGTCACGAAAGAGATCACGGGGGGGCGAGATGAGAGGAGGTGAAGCGGGAAGATATCGGCTATCTTTGAATAAGCTCTTAATTTCTTTCTCAAGGGGGGTATATATTTTATGAAAGAAAAGAAATCGACAGTTTTTTCCCTATCGTCGGTGCCGCAGAGCCGGCGGATCATTTTGTATACCTTATTGTTGTTCCTCTTGCTCGTCTGGGTACCCGCCGCTAATGCTCAGGACTGTGAATGCATAATCTGTCACGGTCCTTACGGACCTCACAGCGGGGGGTTCCCCGGGTGCACTGCCTGCCACGGCAATCCACCGATCAGCGACCAGCCGGGTGAGGACGGCCTTGTAAGGTACCCTGCCCTTACCGGTGCGGTTTCAGCAGGAGCTCATCAGAAGCACGCAACCTCGAGCGGGTATAGTTACGATTGCCAAACCTGTCACTTCGAGGGTATGCCCGTGACCCTGATCGCCGATAACGGCGAATTTCAGATGGGGTTCAATTACAAAGGGCAAGGCGGGGGAGTCTACGACGGACGGGTTCTGCCCGACGATTATGTCTATGTGGCTACCAGCGGCACCGTCCTAACCACAAACGGATCCATGACATGTGCGAATATTTACTGTCACAGCAATGGTACTTCCGTAACGACTGAAGAAATGCCGACTGGTGCCTCTCCTTCCTGGGACACAGAGGGACCCCTGGCGTGCGACGCCTGTCACGGATATCCGCCCCAATATGCCCAGGATGATCCAAAATCCAACAGCCATATTATTCACTTTGAGCAACTACAACAGTTTCCATGGTTTTCTTGTGCCACGTGCCACTATACGACTACGAATGACGGAATAACGATTGCCGATTACGCAACCCACGTCAATATGCAATATGATGTGAATCCGGACCCCTCACCCGAGGTGGACTTCGACTACGTTTACGATAAGGGAGGGGGTAAATGTCTGAATATCTCCTGTCACGGAGGGGGGCATCCGGGGTATACTAATGTATGGGGAGCTGTATCGCTCAGTGTCGGCATATCGCAATCTTACGGCCCCTCATGCTACCAGGTCGGTCTCAGCGGATCTGTCACAGGAGGAACCGGACCATATACCTTCTTCTGGGAGTTCGGCGACGATACTACCGGGACGGGAAACGTAGTTTCGCATACCTATCCGGGGAGTGGGCCCTATTATCCTAAGCTTACGGTGACCGACGCCAATAACCATGTCGGAACACGTACGACCGAAGTTACGCCGCGGTCCTCCAATGCTGCTCCCGTTGCTGCCAAGAGTATTTCAGTAGCTAACAAGACAGTGACGTTAACCGATCTTTCCTATGATTCCGACTATAACTCATGCGGTCACACCGGCGGGCCGGGAACGATCCGTATCTACTGGGGAGACGGCACGTCGATTCTTATTCAATCTATCAATCTCACTGACCAGCCCTCAAATATGGTCTTCACTCATACCTACACCTGTTCTGTTTCATGCACCTATACCATCCAGCACTCGGTGGTCGACAATTCAGGTGCAATTTCAGCCTCTGCGAACACTACGATTGCGGTACCCACGAAGATAAACATTAGCGGAGCAGTGACACATCCGAATGGCACTCCCTTCCCCTTTGTGAGGATATACCTCTACCTATCAGGTACCACAACACCATATGGGAGTTCCGTTATGGCATCTTATCCTGCGGGGACTTACTCATTTTCCAATGTGCCAGAGCAGTGCTATGATGTGAAGCCGTCCGCGAACACCTTCTCATTCACACCAGCTTTCCGTACAGTATGCACGACCACGAGTGGCGTAGACTTTACGGCCGATCACTGAATTTAGGTCCGGGCTAATGAAAAGGCAGGGTATTACCCTGCCTTTTCATTTTTCACAACGTTTACTGCCCGTAAAAAGTTCTTCTCATTCTGAAAGGTCATTGAGGAGCAGCTTGCCTATTTATTCAGGTGGAAAGGTCAGGACTTAAGATCAGAGCGAAGATTTGCAGACCGGTTCAATGACCCAGACCGCGCATCGCGTTGCCATATGGATGAGCTTGTTCGACACACTGCCGAAGAGGAACTCCTCGTGGCGCGACACTCCCCGTCTTCCGACAACGAGAGTGCAGGCATCGTACTGCTGCTGCTTTTCTAAGATGACGGCGGATACCGGCCGGTCTTTGGTGAGGATAAGTTCCGTCAGAACGTCAGGCTCGGGAAATCCTGACTGGATGAGTATCTTCCGGTAACGTTCCAGGAGCTCAGAGTAGCGACTGTGCTTCTCGTTGATCCATTCCTTCCTTGCGTCTTCGGAATCAAAAAAATCGACTTCGGGGACTGAGATGACGCTCAAAAGGATTACGCGGAAGCCGGGAAATCCGCCAAGAAAATCCCCGACATACAGGAGGGCGTTTCTTGAGTTCTCCGACTCGTCAACAGCTACAAGGATTTTCTTGCTCAGTGCCATGTGCCGAATCCGCTCCCTTCAGGACAATCTCATTATAGCAAACCTCTTGCAGTAGTCAAGGTCTGCACTGCCTGCGCGAGGTCGTCAAGGAATTGTCTCGTGTCATCATAGTAGACCTCGGTGTCCGTCGAAAAATGCATGAATATACGATTGAGGGAGTCGGGAATATACGGGAAGACCTTCTTCAGGTTAGCCACCCGGTTATGGAAGATTATGTTAAGGTCGCTCCTCGTAATATCCGCGTAGAGGTCGGGACGCTCCCTGTGGAGGGCCTGGACCGTTATGTCCCCCTTGCCTGCGAGGAAGGCAAGAATGTTCCCCAGGCCGAAGATATCATAGCCGAATCTGTTCTCATGGTGGTGGTAGATAAAATCAAAATCAATCCAGCGGAACTCGCCCGTGTCCCGGTCGACTATGATATGGTCGCGTCGGATGTCGCCGTGAAGCTCTCCGTTGACATGGATATAAGATATCGCTTCCACGGCAGTCAGATACCTACTAAGGAGATCAGGAAAGACCTCCTCGAAGTAGGCAGCGTGGTCCTTCTGCATCTCCGTAATGTAATCGGAAAGGTTCTTGCCGTATATGTAATCGATAACCCGGACGTTGTTTGATGCAGAATCGTGTATGCCGAAACCATGCATGAAATTCGGATGAGTGCCGATCAATTGAAGGACCCTGGCTTCCTTTTCAGGGCTGCGGACGCAGTCAAAAACGAGCGGTCCGACCCTTGCCTTGAACCGCTCGTGAAAGACAAGCTTGAGAATCTTACGGGATCCCTCCACAAGATCGACTGCCCTCTTGACCCAGAACTTCTGCTGCTCGTCGATGCCGAAGCGGCCTTCCCGCTCATTGTTTCCCACGAGGTAGGGACGGTCTCCAATAAGCACCACATCGTCATAATCGATGCGGTAAAAGTCGGTGGTGTCCGTGTAGACCCGGAAGATCTTCGGGACCCGCGACGGTTCAACCCAGCGCGCGGCCAGATCGCGAAGATCTGCATTCGAAAATCCCATCAAATTATTATATCATGCGCTCAATTCGGCGTCGCGTCTTCAGTTCCGGTCGGGTTGCAGACGCCGACATGGATCGTATCTGAATCTCTGCCAAATGCTCTTGAAGGGGTCTCAGGGGTCGTAAAATACAGGGCCTGAGTCAGCGGCTCACAGGCAACAATTAGTATCACTCCCGGCATCTCTAAAATGCTGATTATGCAGTAAATATAGAATCCAACTTTGAAGTTGACAGCTTCGCCAAAAAAAGCGTATAAAGAAATTGAAGAACGGCTCACCGAGTGGTGGTCTTGCTCTTCCCGGACTCGGCAGAAAGGTTTAGTAAACAGGAACGTCAGGGTTCCAGGCAGCAAAAAGTTAAGTAACCAAACCGCTGGGAAGGGAGGAGCAAACACCACTTTTTATTGTCTTATTCGGGGATTTGGGTCGCAGTTCGGAAAGAAATGACAGGTGGGTCGGGAGCCTGATAATAATTCTTGACAACTCCCCGGAAAAGGAATATAAATAAATTAAAGGGAAACGCACGAAGTGGTGGTTTTGCTCTTCTCGGCGCGGCAAACCAGGGTTAGGACTGAAAGACGAAGCGCCTGAAAGAAACAGCTTTCAGGCAAAGTGTCACAAGATGTTCAAACCGCCGGTCAGGGAAGAAGCAAACACCACTTTTTTTATTCATGGATCTTTCAGCAGCAGTTCTTACATCGGTTCAGTGGCAGAGTTAAATATAGTTCCCTGTAAAGTTTAGGATGCCCTTTCGTAATCAGGGAAATACAGATCATTTATACAGGTTGAATATTTGAAGTCGTCATTTCTTTTTGAAAAAAGTATCCTTGGTGCTGAGCTTATTTAAGTTTTAAATAAACTTCACCGACAGTAGTCCCTATGTCTCCCTCTGTTGAAAGCTGGGTATTTTTCAAGGCATGCGCGATTACTGCTTGTCTATTTCTTTCTCTGCGCAGCAGCACCCACACTTTGAATTCTTTTATTCTGTCTATGATTCCTTTCGCAATCATAAATACTTAGTGCTTCTCCTCAGTAATTAATGTAATTAATATTACCAAAGTATTAATAGTTAGCCTTTTGGTATGAATATATATGATCATACAGCCCATATCTATAGGCTAAACCCGCCCGTGATAAATTTCTATCACCAATAAGTTTATAAAAAATAAGATTATGGTTGTAGGTATTAAGAAACTAAAGTTTGATTTTTGAATGAAATTACAAGAGCGCTCATATAATTTTTCCTCTTCTTAAGAGCTTAATGAAGGGCCGCTACAGTTTCATATAACGCCTGCTCCCAATCCGAAGGCTATTCCAAAAAACATTATTGAGACAATAATCCGTACTGTCCGCATTGTGATCTTCTTGACCAGCCTGTTCCCTGTAAATGCCCCTAAGAATGCGGAAGCAACAGCCGATATTAAGAGATACCATCTATCGCCGATGCCCTGAAGTAAAAAATGGGTGCTATAAACCGAGAGTCGTGAAAGATCTACCATGCAAGATATGACGACGCCCGATGCGATAAAACCTTCTTTGGATAGCCCGCTCCTTATGAGAAATGCACTGCGCAAAGCCCCTTGATGACCTGAAAGACCTCCGAAAAAGCCGCTCAATATCCCACCAAGCGGAAGATATTTATTCTCGAAAGAAAGTTTCTCAAATCTCGGCATCAGCTCAAAAACAGCAAAGGTCGCCATCATGACGGAAATAATAAGTTTCACGGGCACCACATTGAACCCATGTGACAGCAACCGGTAAGTAACTATAGGTTTCAGGTCTGAAAGCCGCAAAAGAACCTGTGCCCCCAGGAAGGCAGCCATAATAGCCGGTATGCCGAATTTCAATACTACTGACTTGTCTGCATATTTACCCAATAGTACGAGTTTAAACAGATTGTTCAGGAGATGAACTACCGCCGTCACGGCAATGGCAATTTCAATCGGGAAAAAAATTGCAAACACCGGAAGCAGGAGAGTGCCAAGCCCAAAACCTGAAAAAAAGGTCAGACCTGAAGTAATAAGGGCAGCAATACAGATTATCAAATATTCCATAAGACTATTCCCCTTATTACCGGACTTCCATAAATTACTGCGCACTTAATACACATTTTTAAGAGTAACACAAAATCATAATTACGCCGTCATCTTCACGATTGCGGATGCCGGGATCAATTCTCTTGACCTCCGGCGATATGTTGCAGTATGTTGAAATTATGATCATGAAATCCCTCAGAAAAGAACTTAACGTGTCGAAAGACAGGATGCTACATAACCAAGATGTTAGCATATATGAACCATAGTGAGATGGTCCGATCTCTCCTGGATTTTTACCGTCAGGTCCAACCACCATTAATGATGTTGATGATGTCAAATTATCTCTATTAAGGGCCAAAATCCAGAATCTCGCTATCTGGAGACCACACGCAGAATCGAATAATTCCGGTATTTGAAAAATTTCCTTTTTGGGCTCTCGTTATGTTAATTGTGAAGAAGTCTTGTTTTTCTCAAATAATACCGCTATAATTTTTGTAATAATGGTTTCGGAAAAGAAAAAATCTTAAAGTAACTGAATATGAAGCGGCTTTTATTCTTCCTACTTATTTTCAATCTTTTTACTTCAACGGCAGGAGCAAAGGTCTACTTGAATTCTTTTCCCGGCGATATCACAATCAACGAAGGTGATGATCTGAATGTCCCCGTATTTTTTTTAACTCCCACCTTGGCCGGCAAGCCTATAGAGATATTTATATGGGAAGAAGGAATTTTTGATCAGGCCAAAGCATACCTTGGCGCGTCGGGATGGATTCCCTTTCTTGATGATTCTGAAATGTCCCCAATATTGTCCATTCCCTCGATGGTCGAGTATGCATCTATTCGTCAGTTTCAGCCTTTCAACAGCGCGACCGGGCTCTCGTCCCTTAATCTTTTCGTATGCATTGATGGAATCGTGGACGGCAGACTCTCTGAGGGTGCATCTGATGAGAACGGATCTTGTGGAAGCTTAACGGTCTATGTCGAACCTGTTAGTTGCACTAGTTCCGGTCTTCAGCTGACGCCTAGTTCGATCT
This sequence comes from Candidatus Sulfobium sp., assembly GCA_040235385.1. GTDB lineage: Bacteria > Nitrospirota > Thermodesulfovibrionia > Thermodesulfovibrionales > UBA6898 > JBECKU01. The sequence continues at coordinate 10,862 of JBECKU010000087.1, forward strand.
CTGAAACGGTAGGCACGGAAGAAAGCAAAACGGTACAAGTGCAAATTGTAGACTCTTGTGGAAAAGAAGTCGAGAATAATGCAACGACACAACAAACCTGGATTGAAGTAAGCACCCAACAGGGATTAGTAACCGTAAATCTTAGCGCCAGTGCTCTTCAACCCGGGTCGTATTCAGGTCTCATAAATATTACTTCGGGGGAATATAATGCGAGTTTGCCTGTAAATCTTACGGTTTATTCACCCGACACAACACCACCGACAGTCCCTTCCGGTTTGAGCGTAAATGCGGTCTCATCTAATCAATTAGATCTGTCATGGGATGCATCGACTGATGATAAAGGCATAGCGGAATATAAAATCTATTCTGACACTGCATATATAAAATCCGTGACTTCCTCATCAGCTTCTATTACAGGGTTAAGCGCAGCAACTAAATATTGCTTTGAGATATCAGCTTATGACGCTGCCGGAAATTACTCGACATTGAGTGAGCAGGCATGTGGCACAACTTTAAATGCGGCGCCTACAGGACTCACGGCACTAGCCTCATGTTCGGCGGATTGCACTATTACACTTTCGTGGGATGAACTCGCCGGGATTTCGTATTTTAAGATTTATCGGAACGGCGTATATCTGACAAAAGTTTTTCCCGATGGTTACCTCTTTTCTTTTACTGACTATTCCATCTCTCCATCAACTCGATATTGTTACAGAGTTTCCTCTGCCTCTGTAAAAGATTACAAAGAGTCAGCATTGAGTGAGAGCGTTTGTATTGTGTCGCTACCGACAACAAACTGAGACCGTTCCAGCAACTGAAGACAATCCCGAAGAGCCTTCTTCATGTGGTGCCGGTCTCGCACTGGAAAATCGACGACGACGCAACTATCTCCGACGTGCTCCGGCTCTATGGAGAGTGATGAGACTTGATTCTATGAAAATGTAGACACAACGTAGACACATCGCCCATAAAAAAAGGGCCTCCGAAATCCTCGGAAGCCCTTGATTTTACTGGTGAGCCGTGCAGGGATCGAACCTGCGACCCGCTGATTAAGAGTCAGCTGCTCTACCAGCTGAGCTAACGGCCCATTATCTGATCAGAACTTCAATCTGCAACAAGTGAATAGTAAAACAAATAAGCGGTCTTTCAGTCAACTCATTACTCTTCACTGATCGCTCCGACCCGTCGGATCGGATGGCGCGCCTGAGAGGGTTCGAACCTCCGACACCCGGCTCCGGAGGCCGGTGCTCTATCCACTGAGCTACAGGCGCACTGGACTTTTCTAGTATACAATTTTTCGTTTAAAAGATGTACAGCGCCTGCCGGCCGCAACAGAAGGGATTACCTGTTTATACCAATCCCGGCACCCCTTGAGGTTATCTCGAATTCCCCTGCTTCCTTGACACATGTGCACTCCATTGATAAGTTGGAACTAGACATCAATTTTTCACTTATGAGTAATTCTGGTTGAATTATCACTTGGTGCAGACCGGTCGATCTCGCGGCAGGAGGATAGGCATTCGACAGCAGGATCTTCAACGCAATAATCAGGGAAGCATAATATCCGTACGGGGGAGTGTTGTAGATGTGCATTTCCCTGACGCGGTCCCGATGATCTACAGCGAACTCCGCGCAGGGGAAAAAAACGCGGTGGTCCTTGAGGTCGTCACCCATCTCGATTCCGGAACGGTAAGGTGCGTAGCTCTCACTCCCACAAAGGGGCTGTCGCGGGGATCTGTTGTTGAAGACCGGGGACACCCGCTTTCAGTGCCTGTAGGGAAACAACTCCTCGGCAGGATGTTCAATGTTTTCGGAGAGACCATCGACAGGGGCGATCCGATTGAAGGCGCCGAACGTCGATCGATCCACCGGCCGCCGATCCCCCTTACGGGAAGGAGTACGACATCGGAGATTTTCGTTACGGGTATCAAGAGCATCGATGTCCTTTCTCCTCTTGAAAGGGGCGGCAAGGCGGGACTGTTCGGCGGGGCGGGGGTAGGCAAGACCGTGCTTATTATGGAGATAATCCACAACATGGCGGGCCTGTACGAAGGCTACAGCCTCTTCTGCGGGATAGGCGAAAGATGCAGAGAAGCGGAGGAACTATACCGGGAGATGGAGACGGCAGGCGTTCTTAATAAGACAGTGATGGTCTTCGGACAGATGAATGAGTCTCCCGGAGCCAGGTTCAGGGTGGGCCATTCGGCGATGACAATGGCGGAGTATCTGCGCGACGACGAGAAACGGGACGTCCTTCTTCTTATCGATAATATTTTCCGTTTCATTCAGGCTGGCTCGGAGGTCTCCGGCCTGCTCGGGCAGTTGCCTTCCCGTGTCGGATATCAGCCGACCCTCGCAACGGAGCTCTCCGAACTCGAAGAGAGGATTTGCAACACTCATTCAGGTGCGATCACATCGGTCCAGGCCGTCTATGTCCCGGCGGACGATTTCACCGATCCTTCCGCCGTGCATACTTTTTCCCATCTCTCGTCTTCCCTGGTGCTCTCCAGGAAGCGGGCGAGCGAGGGCCTTTATCCCGCGGTCGATCCCCTCCAGTCGGGCTCGAAAATGCTCATTCCCCATATTGTAGGGGAAAGGCATTACGGGATCTCGCAGGAGATGAGAAGGACACTGGCCAATTACGAAGAGCTGAAAGACATTATTGCGATGCTCGGACTCGAGGAACTTTCCCAGGAGGACCGTAAAACAGTGAACAGAGCAAGGCGTCTCGAGCGGTTTTTGACCCAGCCTTTCTTCACGACAGAACAATTCACCGGTCACGAGGGGAGATCGGTCTCTCTCGATGAAGCGCTGGACGGCTGTGAGCGGATACTGAACGATGAATTCTTCGATTATCCCGAAAAGTCGCTTTATATGCTAGGGAAGATCGACGAGGCCGAAAAGGAATGAGACTCCGGGTCCTGCTCCCCGCAGAAGTAATCGTAGATGAACAAGTCGATAAAATAATCGCCGAGGCCGCGAACGGCTCGTTCTGTCTCCTGCCCCGGCACATCGACTTTGTCTCGGCTCTTGTGCCGGGCATCCTGTCGTTTGTCTCAATAGAGGGACGAGAGGAGTTTCTCGCCGTGGATGAAGGCGTCCTCGTAAAATACGGTCAAACTGTCCTGGTTTCCGTCAGGGACGCGGTCAGAGGAGCCGACCTCGGACACCTCGTTGAGACGGTGAAGAAAGAATTCCACGACGTCAGCGAAAAACAGAGAATGGCCCGGACGGCGGTTGCGAGAATAGAGGCCAATTTTGTAAAGAGATTCATGGAACTTGGAGAGGGCAGGTGACATGGGAACTCCGCCGGCGAGGGAAGAGCATGACGGGAAAGACAGGTTCACCGAAAAGGTAGAGGAGAAAGAGAGCCGCAAGCTAAGGGCACGGCGGAAAGGAAAGCACGAGGTATGGTTCGGTCTGGGTATGTTCGGGCTCATCGGCTGGGCGGTTGCGATCCCGACGATTCTCGGTATCGTAATAGGAATATGGATCGACAGCAGGTGGCCGGGCCGGTTTTCGTGGACACTCATGTTCCTGGTTTTCGGCGTTATAATCGGCTGTCTGAATGCCTGGTTCTGGGTAAGCAGGGAACGCGAAGAGATCGAGAAAGAGCAGCGTGATGAAGAAGAAACGTAAGACCTTGTCACAGGCAGCCGAGGCTAATCCGCTCCTACACCGAAGATTGCTTGCGGTCAGGCCGCGGCAGGAGGCTGCGGAAAGATGAAAGGTCTCCTGGCAGGCAGTTTCGTTCCGATCATGGCCGGACTCGTCCTCGGTATTATCAATTATGCGGGGCTTTGGTTAACTGTCAGAAATATTCCTCATATTAACCGTCCGGCACTGGCGGGTATCGCTAGCTTTTTACTTCGGTCGGCAATTGTTCTGGTAGGGTTTTATCTGGTCATGGACGGCGGATGGGATAGACTGGTCCTCTGCGCGGCCGCCTTTTTATCGGTAAGGTTGGTCTTTGTCAGGCATTACAGCAAGGAAGATAGAAAAATGAGAATTGCGTTCAAAGGAAATTGAATATGGAGATCAGCCCCGATCATATAAAGATATTGCAGGTAGGTGGGCTCACATTGAACGCAACGATCTTTTTTACCTGGGTCGTGATGCTGCTTATGACGGCGGGGTCATGGCTCGTCACTCGCAGGCTTAGAACGGAGACGGAATTAAGCCGGTGGCAGAACCTGCTGGAAGTGATCGTGACCGGAATACGGGACCAGATAAGGGGGGTCAGCAAACAGGACCCGGGACCCTATTTGCACTTTGTCGGGACACTTTTCCTCTTCATCGCGGTATCGAACCTCCTGAGTATCGTACCCGGGTATCAGCCCCCCACGGGATCTCTCTCCACTACTGCCGGCCTGGCCATCTGCGTCTTTATAGCCGTGCCCGTCTTCGGCATCGCGGAAAGCGGCGTTGCAGGCTATTTCAGGCACTATATCAGACCGACATTCTTTATGCTGCCCTTTAATATTATGGGGGAGTTCTCCCGTTCGATAGCACTGGCGGTGCGTCTGTTCGGGAATGTTATGAGCGGGACCATGATCGCAGGGATACTTCTCTCCATCACTCCTCTGCTGTTTCCAATCGTCATGCAGGCGCTGGGTCTCCTGACAGGTATGATACAGGCCTATATATTTGCGGTCCTAGCCATGGTATACATCGCGTCTGCGACGAGGGCTTTCAGGGAAATTGAGGAGAAAAGGGAAAAGGCCGAGACGGCGGCAGAGAAGGGCAAGGAAAGACCGGTCGAAAAATCGAGGGAAGAGAAAGGAGAATGAGATGGATAACCTTGGACTTATCGCGATCGTATCGATCGCAACAGCAGGAATTACAATAGCAATCGGTTCCATCGGGCCGGCACTCGGAGAGGCGAGAGCGGTTGCGAACGCCCTGAGCGCCATAGCCCAGCAGCCGGATGAGGCGAATACTATTACAAGGACGCTCTTCGTCAGTCTGGCGATGATCGAATCGACCGCCATATACTGTTTTGTCGTATCAATGATCCTGCTTTTTGCCAATCCCTTCTGGAACTATATCCTGGGCAAGGCGGGCGGATAGGATGCTCATCGACTGGTTTACGATTGTCGCGCAGATCATCAATTTTCTTATCCTCGTCTTCCTCCTGAAACATTTTCTCTATGGCCCCGTCATCCGGGCCATGGACAGGAGGGAGGAAAAAATAGCAGAGAGGCTTGAAGAGGCCGCCCGGAAGAGGGCTGAGGCCGAGGCCGAGACCGAAACATTCCGGAGCAAGAACAAGGAATTTGATGAGCGGAAGAAGGAATTGTTTTTCCGGGCGCACGAAGAAGCCGAAGAGGAGAAAAAAGACATGATCGAAAAGGCCCGCCGCGATGCAGAGGACTTCAGGGAAAGATGGCGCGGGGCCGTGGAAGACGGTAAAAAGGCCTTTCTGAGGGACCTGAAACAAAGGGCCGGTGCCCAGATTTGCGAGATTGCCGGACGCGCCCTGAAAGACCTGTCCGACGTCGCTCTGGAGGACCACATCATCGATGTCTTCCTCGAAAGCAGGGAAAAATTCGGTGACGAGATGGACAGGCTCAGGGAAGCCGCAGCGGATTCAGGGGGGACGATCATCGTCTCCACCGCTTTCGGGATCGCCGATGGGAAGCGCCGGGAAATTACTGAGAAAATTCATTCTGTGTTGGCCCCGAATCTTAAGATTTCATTCCGAACAGCACCCGATCTGATTTGCGGGATTGAACTGAGACTGGATAATTTTGTAGTCGGATGGAATCTGAAAGATTACATCGGCGCCCTCGAAGAAGAAATAGGTGCGATGCTTGATGCGGGAACCAGGAAAGACAGAGGAGTAGACAGAAGAAACGAGGAAGATGAGAAATAAGCAAATGGTTTTATTCTTCACTAAACATTTCTGAAAGAGCGCTTTCGAAGAGTCCTCAAATCAAGCCGGGAGCTACTTCATAAATAGCACTTATAGTTGACTTTGCCTTTTTTTCAGTCACAATGGAATTAACGAGCCTCGGAGAAAGTATGCCGGTTAAAAAACCGAAAGTTCGAGGATTTTTCAGTTTTGCCGAAGCAGACACGGAGGGTAATCGATAAGGAGAGGTGCATGAAGTCGAGGCCCGGCAGGTCGTCGCCGCTTGGGGCGACATGGGATGGTGAAGGAGTTAATTTCGCGCTCTTCTCGGAGAATGCCACTTCTGTTGAGCTCTGTCTCTTCGACAGTGAGAGTGACAAGGAAATACAGCGGTACAGGATAATCGAGCATACCGACCAGGTCTGGCACATTTACCTCACAGGCGTTCGGATCGGACAGCGGTACGGCTATCGGGTGAATGGACCTTACGAGCCTGAAAAAGGTTCCCGGTTCAATCCTTCAAAACTCCTTCTTGATCCCTACGCCAAGTCTATCGACGGGACTATCAAATGGGATGACGCCTTATTCGGGTACCCGGTCGGCTCCAAGAAAGAAGACCTTGAAAAGGACGACCGGGACGATGCCGCCTATGTACCAAAATCCGTTGTGGTTGATCCCGCTTATGATTGGGATGGTGATTCCCTGCTGCGCACTCAGTGGTATAAGACGATTATCTATGAAATGCATGTAAAGGGTTTTACGGCGAGGCATCCCCGTGTGCCGCCGGAATTGAGGGGGACTTATTCGGGGCTGGTCCAGCGGGAAGTACTGGATTATGTGCAATCCCTCGGGATTACCGCCGTCGAACTGATGCCGGTCCATCATTTCGTGGCAGACAGGCGTCTGGTTGAAGGAGGTCTCACAAACTACTGGGGATACAATTCAATCGGATATTTTGCCCCCGATGTCCGTTATTCAAGTAACGGGACGTCAGGCGGACAGGTAAAAGAATTCAAAGATATGATCAAGGCATTTCATAAGGAAGGGATAGAAGTCATAATCGATGTAGTTTACAACCACACCGCCGAAGGAGACCATCTCGGTCCCACCCTTTCATTCCGGGGAATAGACAATTCGAGTTATTACCGCCTTGAACCCGACAACCCCCACTATTACAAGGATTACACGGGAACAGGCAACACCCTGAACATGATGCAACCGAGGGCGATACAGCTTTTGATGGATAGTCTGCGCTACTGGGTGCTGGATATGCATGTCGACGGGTTCAGGTTCGACCTGGCTTCCGCCCTGGCGAGGGAACTGCACGAAGTAGACAGGCTGGGTACATTTTTCGACGTGATTCATCAGGACCCCGTGCTCTCTCAGGTAAAACTGATCGCGGAACCCTGGGACCTGGGCGAAGGCGGATATCAGGTGGGAAACTTTCCCGTTCTGTGGGCGGAATGGAACGGCAAGTTCCGTGATACGGTGAGGAGGTTCTGGCGGGGAGATAAGGGACAGACAGGAGACCTCGCATACCGGCTCACCGGCAGCAGCGATCTCTACGAACACGGCGGACGCCGTCCCTATTCGAGCATAAATTTCGTCACAGCGCATGACGGGTTTACGCTGCATGACCTGGTGAGTTACAACGAGAAACACAACGAGGCCAACGGAGAAGATAATGAAGACGGTATCGACGACAATCTCAGCTGGAACACCGGCGTGGAGGGTCCTTCCGATGACCCTGATGTTATAGCTCTTAGAGAGAGACGGAAGAGAAATTTTCTTGCAACGGTTATTTTGTCTCAAGGCGTGCCGATGCTCCTCTGCGGGGATGAGATCGGGCGCACCCAGAAGGGCAACAATAATGCCTATTGCCAGGACAATGAAACCTCATGGGTCGAATGGGACATCGACGAGACGAAACGGAATCTGCTCGAATTTACGCGATTTCTAACAAAGATCTTCAGGGAGCATCCGGTTTTCCGGCGACGTCATTTTTTTCATGGGAGAGAGATTCTCGGTTCCGAGGAAAAGGACCTTACCTGGCTGAGAAGCGATGGCAACGAGATGAACCTGGATGACTGGAAAGACCCCGAGATCCGGTGCATCGGAATGCGCCTGGCCGGGGATGCCATAGCCGAGAAAGATTATTACGGGAACTGGATCGTCGATGATACGTTTCTCCTCATACTTAATGCAAACTCCGAAGAGACTTCTTTCAGACTGCCGGAGCACCGTTCCGGACAGCAATGGGAAGTTATTCTCGATACCAGAGATGAACGCATACCGGAAGAACCCCCGAAGATTAAGAACGGCGAGCCATATGTGCTTGAGTCTTATTCCCTTGTCGTTCTGATGGTGAGGGAGGATAAAGAAAGGCTTGAGAGGGAGAAAGAAGAAGCTGAAACTCGCGGCATCCCGTAAGGACACCTATGGGGTGCTTTATAGTTGCATTGAAGAGAAGGCGGACATGCCGGGAAGCCTTTATAACGAGACTAAAACCGGGGTGACGGTCGTTATGAAACGATAGGGTTTATCAGGCAGGCTAGAGACGTAATCGAAGAAATATCAGGATTATATGTACACGAAAATCATGAACTGGTGGTATACTCTCCGGTCGAGTTTCTGGCTCGTTCCGGCGGTAATGGCTGCCGCGGCGATAGGTCTTTCATTTCTAACTATCGCGCTTGACGAGATAGTTAGAGAGAGATTCGCTTCGGGACCCATGGGGATGTACAA
>JBECKU010000115.1:0-7560 GCA_040235385.1 Candidatus Sulfobium sp.
CTCAATGCGATGCTCACCAAGCTCCGCTTTGTGGAAATCGCCGACGACCTGAATGCCTCTTTTCTCGAGATGAGGATCTCCGAAAAGAATTATTTCCTGTACGGCGACAAATCGGCGCTCCAGGAGATCCGGGACAAGATAGACAATACGCTGGACACGATTGAAAGCGTGGAAGACGACATCACACGGGCTATAGGGCATGACAACCTTCTGAAACTCAAGTCGTATCTGACCAGTTACTCGAGCGCGGTCGAAAAGACCAGAAAGAACGCCGGTCCGAAGACGAGGATGGAGACGGCGCTCAGGGCCGAGGGCAAACAACTCCGAGAATTCTCGGGGACGATCACGAAGCTCGAGAGGAAGCGCGTGAACAACATTATATCGAGTTCTAAAAGGATACTCTTCTATTCATTCTGGGCGATACTGGCAACGGCCGTCCTTGTCAGTCACTACATCTCGCAAAAAATCCTCCGCTCCCTCCGCGAAATAGAAAAACTCGCGAAATCGGTCTCGGCGGGGAAGTTTCACGGTGTGATAAATAAAGTGCCCGCGGACGAATTCGGCTCCGTGATCAACGCCATTAACTCCATGTCGGAAGAACTGAGGACCAGGGAGGAGGAACTTATCCAGTCGAAAAAACTCGCGTCACTTGGGATTCTGACTGCAGGGGTCGCGCACGAACTGACAAACCCCGTCAACAACATATCGATGATCGCGCAGAATTTTATCGAGTATTATGATTATATGAAGAAAGAAAACAAGCTGGACCTCATGAAGAAGGTCGAACACGAAACGGAGAGGATCGGCGAGATTGTAAATAACCTGCTCGATTTTTCGAAACCCAAGGCTGCGTACCTCAAAGAGTCGGACATCAATGAAACGGTTCGTGAGGCCCTGAAGCTAATGCAAAACACGCTCGACATCTCAAACATCGAGACAAATATCTCTCTCGCGGAAGGACTTCCCTGTGTAAACATAGACGACCACCAGATCGAGCAGGTACTGGTGAATCTGATACTGAATGCCGTTCAGGCTACGGGGCCCGGCGGCTGGATATTTCTGAAGACGATGAGTTCAGAGAACGGGGAGATGGTGAAAGTGGAAATCAGTGATACGGGCAAGGGGATTTCGCCTGAATTTCTTCCTCATATCTTCGATCCCTTCTTCAGCACAAAGGGAGTCGGCGGAACAGGACTCGGCCTTTCGGTCAGTTACGGGATAATCAAAAACCATAACGGGAACATCAAAGTCGAGAGCACGGTCGGCGCCGGGACGACCTTCACGATTGAACTGCCCGTTTACGAGAAAGAGGGGGTACAATAATGGACGGACACACTATCATGGTGATCGACGACGAAAAGATCGTCGGCGATATGGCGAAGATGTCGCTCGAACAGGAAGGCTATGATGTTGAGACTTTTCTTAATGCCGAACCGGCGCTGGCGCGGCTGCGGGAGAAAAAGTTCGATGTTGTGGTCACTGATTACAAGATGAAAGGCATCGACGGGATGGAGGTGCTGAAGACGGTGAGAAGACTTTATCCGGACACCAAGGTCATCATGATTACCGCTTTTGCGAACCTTGACGCCGCTATCGAGGCATTGAGGTCGGACGTACATGATTTCTTTCCGAAGCCCGTAAAGATCAAGGAATTAAAGGCATCGATCGAAAGGGCGCTTGGAGAAAAATGATACGAGATTTTGCGGGACGACTTAAGTCGGTTCTGGGTATCCGGACGGGAAAGACCGGCGAAGCGACTTCCTTCAGGACAGTCTTCACACGCTTTAGGGACGTCCTCGATAATAATAACAAAGCGCTCGAAATCATTACCGAAATGGGAGAAAAACTCGGAGGGGAATATCTCTTCGATATTCATTATATAAGACCGGCATACTCGTCGCTCGCTTCAGCGGTCGGGAATTCGATGCGGAGCTTCGACGCCCTTACTGGAGGGAAGTACGAGAAACTCCACGATGCTTTCGAGAGGATCGACGGCCGGATCAGGAGCATGATATATGACATCGTTTCGACATCGGGGAAAAGGGTATATTTTTTCGAAGACATTACCTGGGACATGGCCCGCGAGGTGGGCGGGAAAAACGCGGTCCTGGCCGAGTTGAAGAACTATCTGGCGCTCAACGTCCCCGGGGCGTTTGCGATCACCAGTCGCGCCTTCGATGAGTTCATGGACTATAACGGTCTCGGTGCGTACGAAGACCTGCAAAGACACGACAACGAAGCTCTCTCTGCGTCACTCTCAGAAATGAGAGACCGCATCATGAACGCGGAGTTCCCTCCCGATCTCGACAAAGACATCGATGAGGTCCTCGGGAAGATCCGGCAAACCTGCGGGGAAGACTGTTTCCTTGCCGTAAGGAGCAGCGGAGAGGAAGAGGACGGAGACCTCTCTTTCGCCGGTCAGTTCGCCACGATCCTGAACGTCCCCGCAAAGGGCGGCCCGGTAAAAGACGCTTACAGGAGGGTGATTGCCAGTCTGTTTGCCGAAAAAGCTGCGACCTACCAGAGGAGATTCGGCTACAAAATCGGGCAGTTGAAAATGGCCGTCGGCTGTGTCGCGATGGTCGATGCCATATCGAGCGGGGTTATATATACCGCGACCCCCGGGGGTGACCGGGACACCCTTATGATTACAGCGTCCTGGGGGCTGGGGGCATCTGTCGTCGAGGGTGAGACCGATGCGGACGTTTACCTCATAAAAAAAGACATTGAACCCCGGATCGTCGACAGGAAAGCCGGTGATAAGGAATATATGATCGCGAGAGCTGAACAGGGCGGAACGGAACGGACCGCAGTCCCCGATGCGAAAAGAAAGCAGTTATGTTTATCCGATGAGCAGGTCATTGAACTATCACGGCAGGCGGTCCGTATCGAAAAACATTTCAGAAAGCCCCAGGATATAGAGTGGGCAATCGACGGAGAAGGCGGGGTTTTTATCCTCCAGGCGAGACCGCTCAGGGTGGAAGAAGGACCGCCGGGCGTGACGCCATCGGTAAAGGGCGCCGGGGAAGAGCGCATCCTGATGGAAAACAAAGGCATAGTGGTCCAGAAAGGTGTCGGAGGCGGCACGGTCTTTTTCGTCACAGGCCCGGCCGATCTGGAGCATTTTCCGAAAGGCTCCGTTCTTGTCGCCAGGCACGACTCTTCGGAGTTCGCACGAGTCATGCCGTATGTATCCGCGATCATCACGGATACGGGGTCTCCCACCAGTCATATGGCGTCCCTTTGCAGGGAGTTCAGGGTCCCTACAGTCGTCAACGCCGGGGACGCGAGCCGGACCCTCAGGCAGGGGGGGAAGGTCACTATGCAGGCGGACGACGAAGGCGGGGTGACCGTCTTCGAGGGAATACTCAGGGAACGCATCGACCGCGCCGAAAAAGAGTCCATGAAGATGGAGGACCTTTATGAGTACCGCAGAAGAAGGTATATCCTTAGATATATATCACCACTTAACCTTGTCGATCCCCTTATGGATGTTTTCACCCCGGAGAAATGCAAAACGATCCATGACATATTGAGGTTCATGCATGAAAAATCCGTGGCGGAACTTTTGGAGAGCGCCCGGCTCGGGACGTCCCTACTGAAGGGACACAGGGCGGTGAAACTTGACCTTCCAATCCCCACGGGGATTGTAGTGCTCGATATAGGAGGAGGACTGAGCGTGAAGCCCGGCGAAGATAAGGCGACCCTGGAACAAATCACTTCGGTGCCTCTAAGGGCAATCGTGGAGGGGATGCTTCATCCAGGGACATGGCACTCGGATGCGGTGTCCCTCAGGGTCCATGATTTCATGTCGAGCATGATGAGGATGTCGGACATTACATCCGACGGGGGCGAGTACGCAGGATATAATGTCGCGGTGGCGTCCGGCGAGTATGTCAACCTGAGCCTCCGCTTCGGATACCACTTCAATATGATCGACTGTTACTGCAGCGAAAATACGAGGAATAACCATATCTATTTCCGGTTCGTGGGAGGCGCTACGGATATCGTAAAACGGTCGCGCAGGATACAGCTCATCGCTGAAATTCTGAAAGAATATGGATTTAATATCAAATCGAAAGGTGACCTCATCATAGCGCGGCTCTCCAACATCAGGCAGGACGAAGCCGTGGGGATCATGGACCAGACCGGAAGACTCATCGCCTACACGAGACAGCTCGATGCCGTGCTCCACGACGACGCCGACGTCGAACTTTACGCAAAAAACTTTCTCGCCGGGAAATATGATATTAATTGAACGTTATCCCCGGCCGGAGATATTTGTATTTCACCGCAGAGGCACAGAGGGCACAGAGAGGTTATAAATTTCCGCTGATAGACCGTATATTTAAACCTGATCTTCGGGCGTATCTTTCTCGAATTTATAAATAATATGGACTATGTTTCTACTTGAACAACTTTTTCAGCAGGTCCTCCGGTGAACCGCCCTTCTTTTCCTCCGGTCCGGCGGGCTGCCCTTCCTGCTGCGGCTGACCCGATGACTTTTTCTTTTCCTTCTCACCGGAGAGAGCCTTAAAGATCTCCTGCTCCATCTTTCTCTGGATCGTCTCCGTCGCCTTTTTCCCGATCGCCTGTGTATCGACACCATATGACGGCTTCGAGATTGTTCCTCTCAGCTTCAAAGGGACCGTAGTCCAGCCCTTCTCCTCGGAAAGGAACTGAGATATACCTGACTGGCTCACAAGTCTGGGTGAAAGGTTGTCCGAAACTTTCACGAGAATGCCCATGTCGAGCTTACGGTCCATCCCGATAGTTCCGGTCTCATCCAGAACCAGGTCCTTGCTCGCGATAACGCTTTTGAGGTTTATCACCCCGTCGTTGATGGAAAAGTCGCCCTCTGCCTTTTCCATCGGGATCTCCTTCAGGTTCTGGAGGCCGAGGATAGTGAGAAGGCCGTCTGAGATCTGTGCGTTCTTTATTTTCCCATCATTTACTTTAAACGTCCCTTTCCCTTTCAGGTTTCGTTTTATCGTCTCGCCCGTCGATCCGGCACCGCTGATATCAGCGCTTGCCGAGAAGCTGCCGAACAGATTTTCCTTCGCTTTAGGCGCAAAGGCGGCCGTGATCTCTTCGAGCTTCACGCCGTCCGCCCCGGCATGCAAGGTATAGACCGTACCTTTCTTCGAAAGGTCTACGGAGCTCCGAGCCGTAAAACCGCCGCTCAGAGTATTTCCGGTCAGCGATGTCAATGTAAATACATTGTCCCGGAATATATAGTGAGCCTTAATTTTCCCGACCGTCACGCCTTTTATGAGCATCCTGGCGACATCCACGTTCCCTTCGGCGGTGATCCCGGTCTTCAGGGGCCCGAACTCCTTCTCTTCGTTTTTCTCCTTTCCGGAATTCGTCGAAGATCCGGATTCCCCCTTTCCAGCCGGGGGCATAAGGCTGTCAAGATTCAGCATGGAACTCGTCACATCAATTCGGATATCCGGTTCCGAAGAATAATTCGCTATCCGTCCGCTTATGTCGGCAGAGCTGTCGCCGGCAACAAGTTTCATCTCCTTGAAAGCGATCCGCTCCGGATCGAGGATGATCGTGCCGTTGAAGACCGGCTTCATATGCTTAACCTCAACGGCCACGTTGTTGAGATTAACTTCACCGTTGAATAAGAGCTTCGTATTCTTCTCCGGTCTCTGCTCGACGTCCAGATGAGCAGACAGAATGCCGCTGAGTCCGACCCCATTCGGAAGGAGCCCCGAAGCGGCCTTCTGCACTTCCGAAAGGTCCGCCGACTCTGCGTCCACTGCGACCGCATAGGAGAAAGGATCACCGTAGCGCATCGAACCCTTTATAGAGGCAGGTATTCCCATCGCATTCACCGATGCCTTGTTTATTTCCAGTTGCTTTTTGACAAGGTTCGCCTCGGTGCGGTACTCCGCTGTAACAGAGATGTCCTTGATCGGTTCAGGACGGCTTTTCATCATGAGTTCGAGGATCGTGATCTTTGCCTTCCCGGAGGCGCCGATGACGTCCCTCGACCGTCCCTGGATCGCAGTATCCAAATCTAGACCTACCACGGCCTTTTGAACCCCGCCGGTTGGATCGTCATATTCGATTCGCCCTCCGTCAATCCTGAAAGACCGAACACTCAAATCCACGGGAAGTCCGGATGCTCCGCCCTTTTTCTCTTTCTCTGCACCAACGCCTTCCTGTTTTTGTAAAATATCCGAAAAATTAAAAGAACCGTCGGCTTTCTTCTTTACCCCGATCTCCGGCGACTCGATGACAAGCTCGTCGATTATCAGTTTTCTTGATAGAAGCGGCAGGAGCTGATACTTGAGCACAAACGCGTCAGCCTTCACAAAAGCAGCGTCCGAATCCTTCTCCATGATCTCGAAATCCTTCACCGAGATCCCCCGGAAGATGCTCACAGATATGGCTCCCAGAGAGACCTTCCTGTTGAGAGACGACTCCGCAGATTCGGTGACGATCGCCCGGATGCGCTCGTCAGTGAGATAAGACTTGATGAAAAGGGTCAGCCCTATTATTACGACCAGGACAACGGCCGCCGCAATACCGACTATTTTTAAAGCCTTCTTCATGGTGAGCCTCCTTCGGGCCTCAGCTTATGAACATTTGCGCCTCGCGCGGCATATTGCAAAATTCACTCCAGATTGAGTGATTCTATTACAAAAACATGACCAGATAAGGGGAAAGATTCTCGCCCCGGCGAGTCGACGAAGATGACCGGACAAGCCGGAATGACAAGTATAGAATCGCCCAAATTAAGTCCTATATAAACAGGATAATCTGTCCGCCGCCTCCATGCAAGTCCCGTGACTTTCAAACAATGATATAAATTCGGTTTCTTATCTGCTATCGTATAAAAAATACAAGGAGGAGGCTTATTGTGAGGAATGCCGTTTTAGTCATCTTCATGCTGACTCTCGGCCTTGCAGGGTGTTCGAAGACACAAGCCCCGGTCGAGGAACTGAGGCGCTACCCTCTTGACGGTCTTGACCAGGTCATTACACGTTCCGGAGTCGAAATAGACAAGGAAGATTCCTTTGACGGCAACGGTTCACTGCGGGTCACGGTTGATGAGCCGACTGTGGTCAGACTATATGAAACCGGAGATATCGATGCCGAAAACGGCCGGCTGATTTATCAGGCGCGACTCCGGACGAAGAATCTTGAAGGACAGGCTTATCTGGAAATGTGGTGTCACTTCCCCGGCAATGGAGAGTTCTTCTCCCGCAATCTTCAGACACCCCTTTCCGGCACCAATTACTGGACCGTCGAGGAAACCATCTTTTTTCTGAAAACAGGAGAAAATCCGGACAACGTAAAATTGAATCTCGTGATTGATGGAAAAGGTACCGTCTGGGTCGACGACATACGACTCCTGAAAGGTCCGCCTGGCTAATCCGGGAAAATCGGGCCAAACGACCCGACCTTGCTATTCACTCCTCTTTATCAGATAGTTCCTTCCGCAAAGCCTACGCCGGCAACTTGGCTGCGAGCACTTCGACTTTTTCGATCACCGGCGGCTCAGACAGCAACTCGGACGCCTTCGCCATCAATGCGGCAGCGACA
>JBECKU010000121.1:0-7389 GCA_040235385.1 Candidatus Sulfobium sp.
CCTTGATCCTCTCTTTCTGCGCCACCCCGAAACGATGCTCTTCGTCTATGATCAACAGACCGAGCCTCGAGAAGACGGCCTTTCTGGAGAGAAGCCCGTGCGTGCCGATCAGGATATCCGTTTCGCCCCGTGAGAGGGCCTTGAGTGCGGATTCGATCCGCTTCCTGGTCTTAAAACGGCTTATATAGTCGATGAGTACCGGGAAAGCTGAAAACCGCTCCCTGAATGTCCGGTAATGCTGCTCCGCAAGGATCGTTGTCGGTACGAGGACAGCGACCTGCAAACCTTCGTAGACCGCCTTGAAGGCCGCCCTCATTGCAACCTCGGTCTTGCCGTATCCGACGTCACCGCAGATAAGACGGTCCATCGGCTTGTCGGACTCCATATCTTTCTTGATATCCTTTATCGCTTTTATCTGGTCGGCCGTCTCTTCATACGCGAAGAAGCTGTCAAACTCACGATGCAGATCCGTATCCTTACTGAAGGCAAACCCCCGGACCACTTTCCTGTCCGCGTAAAGAGAAACCAGCCGCGCAGCCAGTTCCTGCACTCTTTTTCTGACACGCGCTTTCTTTCTCTGCCAGGTCTTTCCACCCAGTTTGTCGAGCTTCGGTACAACGCCCTCTTCGGAGCGATATTTTGATATATTCTGGATATTCCGGACCGGGATATAAACCCGTCCGGCCTCATATTCGAGCACCATGAGCTCGACCTCGGCACCACTAACTGTCTGTCTGACAGTGCCCGAAAATCTCCCTATACCATGGTCTCTGTGCACTACATAATCGCCGGGTGTGATATCATCGACGGAGTTAAGGAGTCCTGCGACCCTCGACTGTCTTATCGGCCTGAACTGAGGTCTCTCACCGAAAAGCTCTCTTTCGGTGAGGACGGCTAATCCTTCCAGGAGAATTCCGGAGGACAATTCACCCACTGTTATCGAGATGTTTCCCTCATAACCCGTTACTTCTCTTTCATCAATGATCGGGACCACATGGTCATCTTCCCTGAATATATCCCTGAGTCTCTCCGCCTGCCCGTGAGAGGAGGCGACAACGATCACCCTGTTCCGCTTGCCCAGTCTTTGTATGCCCCCGGGCAGATCGCTGATGGATTTTCTCTCCCCGTACAATATGCCGAGTCCGTTGAAATCAGAGACCGCGGCCCTGATCCCGGGTTTATCAGTCTCAATGTCCTCTCTACGGCCGCCTGATTCAAAGGAATACTTTGAGAGATATACAGTCCGTTCCGGAACTTCTTCATATGTTCCTTCGGGAAAGAGGCAATAGAACTTTCTTTCCCCCATGACCCGTGGCAGTTCAATCACATCCTCCGGCTCTCCGGCAGGGTAGACAAGGAATTCTTCGACATCTGAGCCGGACCTCTGCGTCTCGACATCGAAGAACTTCAGCCGCTCTATTTCATCTCCGAAGAACTCTATCCTCAGCGGGTCGTCGGAGGTTGAAGGAAATACGTCGAGTATCCATCCCTTCCTGCTGAACTCCCCCTTTCCGGCAACGACGGGAACGCTCATGTAACCGATGTCTGAAAGCAGGTCCCCAAGAAAGGAACGGGAGAGGGAAAGGCCCGGTTTCAGAGGCACCAAATGCTTTTCGAGAGATCTTGCGTCCCGGAGAGTCGAAAAAAGGTTCATCGAGGAGGTGACCACAGAATCGGTCTCACTCAGCGTATGTATCGTCAAGGCCCTTTTTCCTGCTGCCTCTGCGCCGTTCGGATCGGGCAGAAACATCACCTTTTCCCGGAATAAAAGCCTTCGGTAATAATTTATATCGTTTCCGAGAGTCTCCGCCTTCCCTTCATCAAGATGCACTGCAACAAAGGGACGGTCCATGGCAGCAAGGAACAGCGCGGATGAAGAGCCCGAAAGATTATAAATTCGGGAGCCTTCAGGGACCTTACCGGGAAAAGACTTCTTTACAAGAGAAAGAAATTCCAAATGCTATGTTGACGAATGTATAAGCTTGTTGATAATTTTTGTGGTTGAGACACCTTTTATATAAGGCAGGCTGTACGTTTCACCCGCGATATCGGAACCGACGATGTCCTCTTTTTTCCAGTCGCCCCCCTTTACAAGGACGTCCGGCTTCAGCGATTTTATGAGGCTGTAAGGTGTTTTTTCCTGAAATATTGCTATATAATCCACCATATAAAGCGCAGCAAGCACTTCCGCCCTGTCTTTTTCTGAATTTACAGGCCTGCCGGGTTTGATACGGGACACTGAACTATCGGAATTGAGACCGACAATAAGTATATCACCAAGTTTCCGGGCCCTTTTCAGATACCTCACGTGTCCCTTGTGGATGATATCGAAACACCCGTTGGTAAAAACTATTTTCCTGCCTTCGGCCTTGAGTTCCCGAACAATAGGCTTCAGCCGCTTCCTATCCAAGACCTTATTCATTACAACTTCTATTTTAACTTTAAAAATAAATTAATTGCACATACATCGAAAATCCCCAGTGATGGTCGGTTTGAATTTTCCCACATCTTGACCCCTCAAGAATCTCTTGTTAGATTATAAGCATGGAGAAGAAAAAGAAGAAAACACCGAAAGACATTAACCTGCTTGCCAAGTTTATTGTAGATCAAACTACATGTGATCCTACCTGTGAGGTTATGATCGGGGATGCTTTATCAAACAAGGACACTACTCCCTCCAAAAATCCTGCCGCCGTCGCTCTAGGCCGTCTCGGAGGGCTTAAAGGTGGCAACGCCCGAGCCGAAAAGCTTTCTGCAAAGAAAAGGAAATAGATAGCGCAGAAGGCGGCTAAGGCTAGGTGGGGCGGAAAAAGATAGAATTAACAGCGACGAATAATCCGGTCGAGCTGAAATGGTCATAGTTTTGCCCTCATTTCTACAGTCTCAGAAAGTCTTTTTTTATGTATTTCGAGAATGCCGGCATGAAGTCTTTTGAGGCAAAGACCGGCGAGAAAAAATCATTATTGGGTTCAATCAAGTCTTATAAAAGGATATCTTTGAAGATCTTCGCGGCCCCAAACTGAAAGCCCCGCCCATGGCCCGACGGTTTCCACCGAGATGATCGCATCGGGATTATCAAACGTGATGTGCCCCTGAGCCCCGGTCTTTTCAGTCGCATCAAGCAATACTTTGTCGAGGAAATGTTCCTCGTCAAGGCTGGAAAGTTTACCCTTGAACCCGCGCCGCCGCATCCTCACATGAAAACCTTTGCCCGCGAGCGCAGGCACCCACTGTAAAACAGTTTCCTTGGCCCTGGCCTCAAATTCCTCGGCCGACTGGAATACGAAGGTGCGTGCAGCCGGAATTACTCTTGACAGGAAGGATAATGACTGAGGGTCTTCAAGAGTCCATTTTTTCATCGTCTCAAGCATTCCCGGAAGGTCGTCCACTTTCATCAAAAGTACGTTGAAAAATCCCGTTTTTCTTATCGGGCCGAAAATTTCGAGCTTCTTGTATGCCTTTCGCAGCATACGCTCATTAAGGTTAATTACCACATTCCATTCCTGCATAGAGTACCTTTTCAGACGGCACTGGACGGCATTTAGTTCCTGAGGATACTAGTCCCAGAAAAAAGTATATGAGAAAGCAGATGGGCATGCAATGCAGGATCGTCTTTATCGCAGAAATGGGCGTCGATTCAATCCATTTCCTCTTTTAAGAAGACCGTCTCCATGCTCTTCATCTCTATCCTGCCCGAGAAGTAACCGTACCATTTTGTGATGATGTCCGCGAGGACAATAACCGCGAGCCCTGCCATAATGAGAACCAGCGCCATATCGAGACGATAGGTGAAGGCCTCTGCGGATGTGAACGCCCGTTCGGCTTTTTCACGGAATGACCAGAACAATTGCCAGGAGGCCGAAAATGTGGTGACGAACATGAAGACCATCGGCAGAAGTGTGGTCCAGGCGTACTGGGCCTTTCCGGATTTTATGATGACAGTCGTCCCGACGGCAAAGGCAATGGCGGCAAGAAGCTGGTTGGCAACCCCGAACATGGGCCAGATTGTCGATACACTCCCGGAGGAGATAAGATATCCCCAGGAGAGAACGACCAATAAACTGCAAATGATCGTGCCGGGAAGCCATGCGTTTCGTGAAAGAGGCTTATATATTTTCCCGCCCAGTTCCTGAATGAGAAAACGCGCGACCCGCGTCCCCGTATCCACGGTCGTCAGAATGAAGAGCGCTTCGAACATGAGCGCGAAATTATACCAGTAGGGCATGAGCCCCTTCATCCCCGGGATAGCCGAAAGGATCGACGCCATCCCTACCGCAAGGGACACGGCCCCGCCGGGTCTGCCGCTCACATCTGTGCCGACAAGGCCCGAGAGTTCCTGTATCCTGTGCACGGGGAACCCCATCGCTCCCAGGGTATCGAAAGAAAGTCTTGTATTGATCGCAAAGTAGTCACCGGGTATGAGGATGGTCGCCGCGACAAGCGCTGTTACCGAAACGAAACCTTCAACGAGCATCGCCCCATATCCGATCATGGGAATATGCTTTTCGCTCACTATCATCTTGGGAGTCGTGCCTGAGGATATGAGCGAGTGAAAGCCGGAGATTGCTCCGCAGGCAATAGTTATGAACATGAAAGGGAAGATCTTCCCGGGTATAATAGGACCACCCCCTTCCGAGAAGCGCGTGACGGCCGGCATCTGGATCGTCGGAGACATGACGACAACACCGATGAAAAGGAGGGCCACAGTGCCTATTTTCATGTACGTGGAGAGATAATCTCGTGGACAGAGGAGCATCCATACGGGAAGAACGGACGCGATGAAACCATAGATCATTATGGTCAGAACCAGGCTTTTCTTATCCAGAGTAAAGAATCCCGCGAGCGAAGACCCCGGGATATAATGCCCCGCGAATACGGCGAAGAGCAGCAGGATGACCCCAAGGGCACTCACCTCCGCTATTCTCCCCGGTCTTATCCGGTAGAGATAAAAGCCCATAAAAAAAGCGATTGGGACCGTGAGCGCGATCGTGAAAGTCCCCCAAGGGCTCTTCGCAAGCGCGTTGACAACGGCGAGACCGAGTCCGGCGAGGGCGACAATAATGATAAAAATTACCGCAAATGCGGCAGCGGTCCCTCCCACCGGGCCGACTTCGTCTTTTGCAATCCGGGCAAGAGAGCGGCCGTTTCTCCTTACGGAGGCGGCAAGGATGACCATATCGTGGACGGCGCCTCCGAAGGCAGCCCCAATAAGAATCCAGAGGAAACCGGGCAGATATCCGAACTGGGCGGCGAGCATGGGGCCTATCAACGGGCCCGCTCCTGCAATCGCGGCGAAATGGTGGCCGAACAGGACCCACCTGTTTGTCGGATGGTAATCTTTGCCGTCATTGAGCCGCTGTGCAGGGGTGGCATATTCGCCATTGAGCGAGAGTACTTTAGCGGCAAGGAAAGATGCGTAGAACCGGTAGGAGATCGCATAAAAACATCCGGTCGCAACCAGGACCCAGAGCGCGTTTATTTTTTCTCCCGGCTGAATAACCCCCACTGTGACAGCGAGTGCAACAGAAGCGAGGAGACAGATCGCTAACCAGAAGATCTTTTTCAGCATCGGATTATTATACCAAAAAGAATTTACCACAGAGACACCGAGACACGGAGAAAGCCTATTTTAAGTCAGTCAACTTCGGCGCCGCCTTAAAATGCAAAAGTTGATATCCTGGTTTTTATTCCCCTTTGTGTCTCCGTGCCTCTGTGGTTACTTTTCTTTCCCCGTAATATTTTATTATAAATACGATGAAGGTTCTTCTTATTAATCCGAATACGTATAAGTCTCCGCCTGTGCCGCCCATAGGGCTGGAACATGTCGCCGCATCTGTCGAGAGGGCCGGCCATGAGGCCGAAATCGTTGATCTTTGCTTCTCCGGGACGCCTCTCGTCGATATAGACAAGGCCGTAGCCACCTTTGGGCCCGACATAGCGGGGATCACCGTGCGGAACATCGATACGGTCCTTTATCATGTCAATGAATTTTTTCTGGACGGGATAAAAGAGATCGTGGCCCACATCAAGACGAAACACGACCTGAAGGTCATCATAGGGGGGGCGGGGGTAGCAACGAACCCTGAGGGTGTTCTTGAATACCTCGGCGCCGACTATGCTCTTTCCGGTCCGGCGGAGGATGGAATATGTCGTCTCCTGGACAAGATCGGACGCGCGGAAAATATCGGCAAGGTCCATTACAGGAAGTACCGGTTCGATATATCCTGTCCGAGAAAAACCATGGGCATAGACTATGGAAAGTATTTCGCCAATGGCGGGATCGCCGGTTTTGAGACGCATAAGGGCTGCAGTTCTTCCTGCGTCTATTGCTCCGAGGCCAACACAAATATTTCGTTCAAGAAGGTCGAAGACGTCCTTGCGGAGATCAGATTGCTGGCTGATGCAGGTTTTACGAGGTTCCATCTGTGCGATTCCGAATTCAATGAAGACATGGATTATTGTATCGGGTTTTGTGAGGCGCTCGCCGGCGAAGGTTTCAATATAGACTGGTCTCTCTATATGAAACCCGCGAATTATAACAAGAGATTATTCAGGCTGATGAAGCGGGCAGGCGTTACTCTTGTTACTCTTACTGTAGATACATGGAAAAAGTGTCCGCTTTATTATTCCGATATCGAGAGGATCATATTCATTGCGAAATCCTGCGGACTGAAGGTCGCGGTGGATTTCCTCACTGGGTTCCCTTACGAAGATGAAGAAACTCTGAAATGGCATCTTGATCTCTTCCGCAGGCTGCAGCCGGACAGCGTAGGGATAAACGTCTATATAAGACTTTACAAGTCGCTTAAAATTACCGATATCATCATGAAAGATGAAGGGTTGAAGAAATATCTGCTGGGCGATACGGGGGATGCTTCACTGGTAAGACCGGTTTTCTATAATCATATTTCTGTTGCAAGGCTGGAAGAACTGATCGCGGGAGAGGACCTTTTCAGGATCGAGGGCTTGGAAAAGGGGGTCAATTACGGCAGGTTCGGTTCGGCGTAACCTGTCACAGCTGAAGCATTTAGGAATGGGGCGCTTCCCCGGACCCCGCATACTTCCAATAAAGTATGCAAAAGAAGGGCGCTCCGACGAAAATATCACCCTGCAGGCCGGTCTGCTTGGCCGGGTGCGCTGAATTTTGGGAACACGATCCGCTCAGACAGCCCAAAATTCTTAACGCGCCCCCTCTGTCGCAGACTGAAATTTTCGAAGGATAAAAACAGCTTGGAAGTAAAAAGACGGCAAAGTTTAAAAAAGACCGTTATACATAAAAAAACCATTACTTCCAAGGACTAAGATGCATTGATGTAAGAAAATACTTGAATAATGCAATTTTTTTTTCTATTATGTAAAAAGCAAGGAGGATTCTGATGCTGAGGGAAA
>JBECKU010000172.1:0-4253 GCA_040235385.1 Candidatus Sulfobium sp.
ATACCGCAGCAGATAGGGATTGAGCGAGAAGTTCCTGGTTATGCTCAGCCCGCCGAGCAGGCTGCTGCCGCCCAGTATGCCCGAGAATGCAAGAAAATCACCGATGGTATACCTTCTTACATTCACCAGATCATCCCTTATAACGTTTGTCATCGGCCTGGCAAACGTATCTTCCCTGTTGGTGCTTGTATAGATGAAGTTGGAGAATAGAAGGTTATCGCTTGCCCTGATGCCGATTTCGGCAGGGATGCTAGCGGCCCTGAAATCGAATTTGTCCCCCACGCTGTAATTTATGGCGTAGTTCAGAAAGGCGGATTTCTCATTTGTATGGATAACGCCTGCAGGTCTCTTATATCCCAGGTCGATAACATGCTTTTCAAGGAGGATCGGTGCTGCATTGATGAGAAGAGTTGCTTCCTGCGTATTTATCTTAAAGGTCACTTCCGGTGGCAGGGATGATAATGATACACGGCCTTCATGCGGCATCGTCTTCAATCCAGGGACCTCCCTGAAACCGAGCTCTTCTAACTGAGCCCAGGTCAGCAGGATGTCCCCTTCTGTGGTCAGGTCCACAAGGTACTCTCCTTTATCTTCCGAGTTCAGGATTATCTTCAGCGGCACCGTCTCCTCCCCACGGACTTTCGAAGGAACCAAGAAGAATATAAGGCAAGTCATCATGATGCCTATAAAGATTTTCACACGTGCAGTCCATGACTCAGGCAAGCTTCAGCGCTTTCTTTCTTTTTACTCCTGTGCCGCCCTTTCTGTTTCCGCTGGACAGAGTGTTGTATTCAGTGTTGTATTCACATCCAGTTTCATCTCTTTGACTGATCTTCCTTCCTCGGCCGAAACCATGAAAACGTCCGAATTCAGACAGTCCTGGCGAGATATCTTGATGCCGAAGGCGCGCACAACGCCTGGCAAGACATACCAGCCGGGGACTTCCCTCTGAAATACCTGCCCGCCGGATGCATCCAGTCCTCTGACTTTTATTCTGCCGATGCTGATATGGCTGTTGCCGGTATTTCTGATTTTTACGACAAGCGCGTCTCCTGAAAACTCAGCCTTCTCAACGGCCCATTCCTTCACTTCCTTTGGCGGCTTGATAAACAGGGGGACGCTTATTCTAAGGGCAAGGAGAAGCTGTGACTCTCCCGGCTTTGAGACCGGTATTTCCTGGAGAAAAACCCTGTAGGACCCTTCTTTGGCAACATTACCCGCCCCATTCATCCCAACCCTCATAAGAGTTTCCTTCACCTCTTCTATGGTGAAAATCTTCGGAAAAAAGACGATGTCCCCTGTCGGCTCATAGTTGTCTTTCCCTTCTTCGTCCTGGGACCATTTCATTCCCTCTACCTGAAGAGTTACCTTTTCATCACCGTCATTTTTTAACTTCAGCACATCCGTCTTGTTCCTGCCTGATAGATAGAGTTTTGTAGGATTTACGGTAATGGAGCCGGCAACGGATATCGACGCAAAGGACAGAATAAACACGAACAGAGACAGTGCTCCGACGAAATTTCGCACGTTACCTCCTGTTATGAAAAGAACGGACCGGGACTTTGGATCCCGGCCCATTATCCCTGAGAGCCTAATAGTGGACCGTAACAGTAACCGTGTCCGCTAATACGGTACCTGCGGGAATTCCCGTTGGCGTTGTCGTTTGTCCGTACACAGTATGAAGCTGATCGGAACCACTTCCCGTATCGGCAAAGCTGCTTCCCTCCGGGTAGGTATTTGCATAGTCAGAGTCGCCCCACTGTGTCTGATTGTCCGGCTGAAAAAGCCTATACCTTAGCAAGTCCTGACCATTAGCCAGATATCTCCGCAGTGTATTTGGGTCGTAGTGAAGACCGTAGTCGAGGGCAATGCTATATAGAGTACTGACTGGACAATTTACTGTAACATCGCCGGTGCCGTTTCCTATACCGGTTATGATCCCGAAATCCACCGCCGTTGTCGAGACGCTGCAGATGCTGCCGACTGTGGCAGTGACCTGCAGATTCCCCGTAGCCGTCGTTGCGGTCGATATGCCGGTAAAAGCGAGACTCCATAACATGACACTAACGGCCGACAAAATTCTCTTCATTTTCGCCTCCTTACCAGAAATTCGCTGGAGACATCCTCCATGGAGTGCCTCCTGTCTCATTACGGGGCCGGGAGTTTCTCACTACCGGCCTGTTTCAGTGAAATCCTTAATAGTGGACTGTTACCGTGACGGTATCGCTCATTACCGTGTCAGCAGGAATACCCGAGAAGGTTTCCAAAGAACCATAGACGGTGTGGGCCCGGGGGCTGCCGTCGCCGGTATCTGAAAGGCTCGAGCCGGAAGAATAGGTGTTATCATAGTCGCTATCACCCCATTCTATGCCGTTCACAGCGCTGTCCTATACAGATTATAGGCAGGACCGCTGATCACCTGTTGAAGCTGCTGGTCGACATAGGCAACGTGCCTTCCTATCTGCCCGTCGAAATTTTGCCCGGCATCTAACGCAATGTTGTATAGGGTATTTGGCGGGCAGGTCACGGTTACGTCTCCATTAGCATAGGCAACCTGATCTCCGGCAATTGTTCCAAAATTCACCGCTGTTGTCGAGACGTTGCAGACGCTGCCGACCGTGGCCGTGACCTGCAGGGTCCCTGTTGCCGTAGCGCCATACGAGATACCCGCAAAGACGAGACTTACTGCCAAAAGACTCATTACTAATAAATTTCTCTTCATTTTTGCCTCCTTACCATCGATCATTATTTGCAAAAAATTTGTTCTTTCCCCGAATGAACTCATAACTCCATTCCAAAGGCTACCTGCTTCTCGTCACCTCCTCCCCTGTTGAAGCCCATTATAACCTCACCTCCTTTCGGTCCCGATCCTGGCTAGGGATATTCGCCTCTTCACTTTCATCCAAGATGCTTTTCCCTTTTCTCAGATATTTTTTACCAGAGGGGAAGTCACAGATCGGTCACAGATTGCGAGTGTTGCTCGTCACAGTATGTCCAACGGCACAAATATATTGTTTTTGAAATCTGCAGGTAGGAGAAGAAATATATGGATGGAGAGGGCTATGCGCTCTGCTTTAATTCTTTATAGATTGCTTCAGTCCGGGGTGAAGGTTCGACACCAAACGTTGCGGAAAGAGTTTCGCGACAGCGGCGATAGACTGCCAGCGCCTCAGCCCTCCTGCCCTGCCTCTGATAGCAGGTCATGAGGCACTGATAAAATTCCTCGGCGAGGTCGTCGGTTTCAATTCCCCGCTGATAATACTCTGCAGCCTTGTCGAATGCCCCCTGCTCTTCCCAGTGCCTTCCCAGCCTCCCAATCGCCTGGATGAACCTGGCCCTCATATGCTCCCTCGGCGAGATTGCCCATGAATATGTCGAGTCTCCTGCAAGGAAATCACCACGATAAAGTGCGACAGCTTTTTCGAAAAATCCGGTTGCATCTTCAGTATGACCTTTTCTCAGGTTCTCCTCGCCTTCGATAAGGATACGTTCGAAGGACCAGATATCGATCCAGCAGTGTCTCGGGTCAATCGACAGCCTACCGTCTCTGAGGATAAGCGCGGTCTCATTGCCGATCAACTTTCGCAGCCTCTGCAAAGTGGTTGAAAAGGCGCTGCGCGAGGCATCCCCGAGGGCTTCAGGCCAGAGCGCATCCACGATCGCTTCTTCGCCGACCTCCCTGCCCCTGAAAGCGATCAATGCCTTGAGCATTTCTATCGGCTTTTTTTGTACTTTCCCCTGGAAATGCATCGGCTTTCCGTCTCTTATGAGTCCAAACCGGCCAAGGGTTTGTATCTTTAAAGCCCACGGCCAGCTTTCGAGATGCAGGGGAGGAGCTTCCGGTATAAGGCCCCGTTTCCTGACGAGCTCCTGAACGTAAGCCACTTCAATCCCGGCTTCCAGGGCCTTCAGGCAAAGATCCGATATGACCGATGATTCCCATCCGTCATAATTCATATACCACTGCTGCCGTCCAAGGGCCATGGCCTTTCGCAAAAAATCCTCGAATGATCGGGCGTCTCCCCGAGCATCCGAGATGATGGCCTTGTATAGCAGATACTGGAACTCAATATTTTTGCTCCCCATCCCGGAGCATATAACGTATACCTGCCGGAGATGGTCCTCAGCCTCGTCAAAGCTCCCCGCCTTTATGAGGATCTGGGCGAGCCGAAAGCGGCATAACCCCTCGTGAAAGGGTGACCCCGCCTCTATCGCAAGATCCAGGGCCTTTTCAGCGTGGGCCGATGCAGAAG
>JBECKU010000263.1:0-7427 GCA_040235385.1 Candidatus Sulfobium sp.
GCCCAGCCAAGGGCGAAGGACAAAAAGATTGTATTTCTTGCAGGTACGTACGTCACAGGAATGGGCATCCGGCCTTCCGGAGGAACGGGTTTTCCCCGGGCGCTTTTCGACTGTGGGCCGGACTTTGGCACATCGATGTTCGCGGTCAGAGCAGAACCCCCTATCTCTCTCAGGTCGAAGCTGATAATGAGGTGCTTTTTTACTCCGAGAGAAGAAGCTACCATCCTTGCTGAATGAAGCTCGATGTCATGCCTCTGGTGATAGTCGAAGCTCAGGGCATATACTTCATGCCCTTTCGCTTTTGCTATTGCAAGAAC
Source organism: Candidatus Sulfobium sp. (assembly GCA_040235385.1). Classification (GTDB taxonomy): domain Bacteria; phylum Nitrospirota; class Thermodesulfovibrionia; order Thermodesulfovibrionales; family UBA6898; genus JBECKU01. The sequence goes on from JBECKU010000263.1 coordinate 318, forward strand.
AGTAGAGGAGTCGATGCCGCCGCTCAGAAGTATAACGGCCCTGCGAACGTCACTCGCCATGGTTAATTAAAAGATACAGGAAGAAAGAGGGATGATGCAAGCCCGCTGCATTTTTCTCTGGCATTTTTGGGATTAAAGGGCGAAATCACAGAATCTCAGAAAATATCATCGGGAGTTCCCGCCTTGCCGTCGGGACCTGAGCTAACGAGCGCGAACGTATCGCCGACCGGTTCGTATATGTATGGTCTCCCCCAGGGATCGTTCATGTGAGTGACGGCTTCGAGAGTCGGCGGGTATTCGGAATGTCTCAGCTTGTATGCTTCTATTTTGAGACGGAGGCCGACGATTTCACGTGCGACCTTATATTCAGTATACTCATGATTCTTTTCAAGAAGAACGGGCGCAAAAGATATGAGAAGGGAAAAAACAACGACAGGCAGCGGCAAAAACCGGAGCAGGGATGTCCCGGTCTTTTTCTCATCAGCGGCAGCCCCGGAAATGACAGGTCTCGCTTCGACTTCATGTACGACGCCCTTGTCGGTGAGCCTCAAAAGTATTTTGGATGCCTCGAAAGAATCCTTCTCGCTAAGATCGATGATCGTGCTGACATCGATTTCGCCGTCTACGTACCTGTAAATCTCTTCCTCCTCCGCAGTCAGTTCAGGGATCATTCCTTGCGTCCTGGAATAGACTGTATTCAGGGTAATTTTTCCCCTTATGAGAGACCACTCATCCATTATTCTCAATCCCTCCATGAGGAGGTGTTGAGTGTCAATGGAGATGGACGTTACGCTGTCGCGCGGTACACCTTGCGAAGTAAATTCATAAGTGCCTTGTTTCCATCCAAATAGCTGGATGACGGTTTCGGTTATCTGACTTTTCAGTATCTCTGTTACCGCTTCTTTGGCAACGAGTTCCCGCTTGATAAGAATATTCCCCAATCTTGCACCTGTCCGGCGCTGTTCTTCCAGAGCGTTCTGAAGGTCCGAGTCCTTAACCATCTCTTTTTTAAGGAGAATTTTCCCGATCCGGTTGTCTTCCACCCTCTTTTTCGATTCGGCCGCCACGATGTTGCCGTCGATAAAAAGAAGTGTAACCCGGTCCATCCTGCCTTCCAAAGAAAGGACGCCGGTCTTCCTCTGAAAATAGATGAGCTGCAGGATATCCGCGAGCCCGAAATCGGTTAAAGATCCTTCTAAAGCCATCCTTTTGTTATCCTCCGTCGCGTAACTAAGTTGCTGATCACGTAGACTATTACCAGAAGTGGGATCGATGACCAGCTTAAGTATGTGTCAGCCATAACCCCACCGGTCGGTCCGAAAACGGAATTTACCAATGGGAAGATGAGAAAAAATAAAAAGAGCCAGAGTAAAATAAATCCATATAAAATCTTTCCTGCATATATCTGGGCGGTCCCCGGTAATAACCATGCGAGTATTTTCATCGTCAATCTTCGATTCCTCTGATGTCCGTAAATGGCTTGCAGCCGGGCCACTCTCTCCTTCACATCCAGTTCATCGAGTTTCACAAGAGAGCTATAGCATGCAGGACACATCTGCCCCCACATCAGACCTTTTTCACATTTCTCACACATGATCGAGGAGCATTTTCTGCATCTGTAAGCCTTTCGCCTGAGGCGGTTAAACAGGACCATGGCTGGGAAAAAACCCAGCGAGAAGACAGAAACAACCCAGACAGGTACAACGGACATACCGAAATCGGATACTTTGTGGGGTGTCTGCAGCGCATAGTCCCATAAGTCCGAATATGTCATTGTTTCGTCGACCACGAACCTGTTGGGACTCCTTCCGGAAATAGATCTGTATCGCGTCACGGCCGTCCTGTCCAGGGCAAGCGCCTCCCTGTAATATTCATCCCCCTTTTGAAAATCGAACATCTCCCTTGAGACTTGAGAGAGGTTGTAATATGCAGAAGAAAGCGGCCTGATATTCAAGGCATTAAGATACTGTCCGACGGCCTCCGTCAAATTTTCGTTCCTGTCTTCCTTGAAATTGTATAGTCCGACATAGCAGTTTCCGAGATTAACGTACACCTTGGGGTCTTTTTTTCTCTCAAGAAGTTCTTTATAGACGGCTATCGCAGCATCAAAGCGACCGTCTCTTTTCAAGGCGAGGGCGTAAGAAAACAGATCGGCATAATCATCGGACCGGCTGAGCGATGACAGGCCGAAATTATTCCCCTTCGATTCGTTGACCTGAACTACAGCCCTCACATTCGCGGAAAGAGGTGAAAAGATGAAGAAGGAAGCAGCGCTGAAAAGAGGCAGAGAAGCGAGCAGCACGGTAAGAAAAAGATAGACGACCAGTCTGTCGGTTTTTCTCATATAAAGACTCAGGATGATCAGTGTACCGGCCAGAAAAAAGAGAGGACTGATTATGGAGACGACGATCAGAAGTAGTAATGGTATTGCTAAGGTCTTATTTTCCGTGAGGTTATGAGAGAAAAGGGGAAGGTCGCCGACAAGCCTGATAAGAATAATAAAAATAAAAGACAGCAGAAATGAGAACAAAAGAGCGAAAAATATGGCGCCGAACAGATCGAAGGACCACCAGAAATTCCGGAAATAAGCATCGATACCCTGAAGAAAGTAATCGATACTATTGAGGACACCGGTTCCTGAAAGCGCAAAACTGGCCTTCGATAGTTCAAAATATACTGCCGGAAGGTCGGGTGAAACGGAAAGAGCTTCTTTCAGAATCGGTACGGCTTCGGATCTGTTTTCATGGGCCTTCTGTATAAGCAGGTAAGCATGGGCAACGGAATTCACGATGCCTTTGTCCAGTTGACCGTCAGCCGATTCCGCCGGGAACGCGCGCGATGGCAGAAAGCTCGCTATAAGAACGATAATTATCAGGAACCGTTTCATGCTTTCCTTCCGACCTTCGGTTCAGAGCCGTTTATAAGACGGGTGATATTGGTCCTGTGTTTCCAAAAAATGAGAACACTAATGGAAAAAGCAACTATCAATTTTTCCGGACTGTCGAATATGAACATGCTCAGGGGCAGGAGACCGAAAGAGATCAAGGCGCCAAGAGAAGAATATTTTGTCAGTATTACCGTCATAAGCCATATTATAATCGTAACAAGCCCCGTTTGTGGAGAATAAACGCCGAGGACCCCGAGACTTGTGGCCACCCCCTTGCCTCCTCTGAATCTCAGGAAGACAGAGAAATCGTGTCCAAGGACTGCACACAGACCGATCAAACCTTCGTAAAGAGTCCCCGTCTGATAATAGCCGGCAGCGATGACCGGCAGGGCCCCCTTGAGAACATCACCGAGCAGAGTAAGAAGGGCCTCCCGGCGGCCGGCGGACCGCAGCACGTTTGTCGCTCCGATGTTGCCGCTCCCGATATTTCTGAGATCTATTCCGCGGGACCTCGCGACGAGTAGTCCGGTGGGTATGGAACCGAGCAGGAACGACAGAGCCGACAAAAGTATAACCTTCACATGTTTCTCCAGAAATACGCGGTGTATTTGATGCCGGAGATTAAAGAAAGTACAACCGCAAGCCAGATAAAAATCAGACCGGCATCATAGAGGTCGAACGGCAGCCGGTCGAAGGCGCTGCCGGTAAGGATGAGACACAAAATCGCCGTTATCTGCGCGGTGGTCTTGAGTTTCCCCCCTGTTTCCGCCGGGATGACGATGTCTCTCGACAGAGCTACGACTCGCAGAGCCGTTATCAGGAAATCCCTGACGATCAATATTATCGCGATCCAGACGGAAAGCCTCTCCATGTCGACAAGCACTATCAGGGCGGAAATCACAAGGAATTTGTCCGCGATGGGGTCCATTATGATACCGAACTTGGTTATCTGACCCGAACGACGGGCCAGATAACCGTCCAGGAAATCGGTTATCGAAGCCACCCCGAATACCAACGCGCCTATTACCGGGTGTTGATAAACGGAGAATACGAAGAAAGGGATGAGAAAGATACGGCTCAAGGTAAGTATGGTCGGGAGATTAAGCTTTAAAATACTCATCGAGCATCTCTTGAAGGAGTCCCTTTTTCCTTAAAATATAATCGGCGATCTCTCTGACCGCTCCTCTTCCCCCCCGGTTTTTTGTAACCAACAAAGCATGCTTTTTTACTTCCTCATGGGCATCGGCAACGGTGACAGGAAGTCCCACTCGCGTCATTATCGGCCCATCGACGACATCGTCCCCCATATAAGCCACTTCCATGTCGGTCAGGCCGAACTTGCGGATAAGGCTGTGATATGCCGCTCCTTTGTCCAAAGACTTCTGGATGACCTCGGTGATGCCGAGTTCGGCGGCCCTCCTCTCTACGCCTTCAGATTTACGCCCCGAGATGATGGCAACGGTAACGCCGGCGTCCATCAGCATCCTGATGCCGTGGCCGTCTCTGACGTGGAAGACCTTATACTCGTTTCCTTTACCATCCAGAATAATTCTGCCGTCCGTCATGACGCCATCGACATCGAGGATCAGCAGCTTTATATCCCTGGCAAGGCGTGCAGCAGTCTTCCCGGAGCGTTCTTTTTTCATATTTCTTTATCCTCCCATACATTGCTGCATAATTTTATGAATGCGTGCCGGGAGGGCACAATTTTCTAGGCAATACCCTGTTTCAGGATATCGTGAAGATGAATGATTCCTGCTGCGCGGCCGCTCTCGTCCGGTACGACGAGCGACGTTATCGAAAGCTCTTCCATTATGGAGAGGGCCTTCGCGGCGAGTTCATCGCCCGGTATAGTCCGGGGATCACTTGTCATTGCCTCTTCCGCTGTCATATCGAAAAATGATTTCCCCCATTTTTCCATTCCCCTCCTTACATCCCCATCAGTAATAATGCCCAGAATATGCCTGTCCTTGTCTGTGACTATGGTCACACCCAGTCTTTTGGAAGAAATTTCCATGACAGCATCCATCATGGAGGAACGAGGATCTGTAACGGGGAGGTCCTTTCCGGTATGCATGAGGTCCCGCACTTTTATTAACAGTTTCTTTCCGAGACTGCCCCGCGGATGGAAAGACGCGAAATCTTCCTCCTTGAAGCCTCTTTTGATCAAGAGGGCGACGGCGATCGCATCTCCCATCGCAATCGCTGCCGTCGTGGAGGCGGTCGGTACGATGCCGAGGGTGCACGCTTCCTTTTGGACCGAGACATCGAGGTTGATATCTGCGGCTTTTGAAAGGGTCGAACCGGCATTTCCCGTAAGTGCGATTATTCGAACGTTAAATCTTTTCAGGAAAGGCAGGAGACCTATCAGTTCCTCCGTCTCCCCGCTGTTGGATAAGGCGATGACCACATCATCGGAAGATACCATGCCCAGATCCCCGTGGCACGCTTCGGCCGGATGCATGAAGAAAGCGGGCGTACCCGTCGATGCGAGCGTGGCAGCGATCTTTTTCCCGACGAGACCGGACTTACCCATCCCCGTGACTACGACCTTGCCCCTGCTCTCACTAAGCACTTCTATAGCTTTTTCAAAACCGTTGTTCAGTTTCTCAATCAGACCGGCTACTGCATCCGCCTCGGTCGTAAGCACCTGTCTTGCTATGTCGAGCATATTCGGCATAAGAACTCAGTGGGAAGTCATTCGAACTGGCATCGCAGCCATCCGGGAGGGATGCCTTTTCTATGAGCCTCTCCTTCAAGTTCGGCGAGGTCTTCTTCCTTTTCTCTTAATCGCTTCTTATCCATCTTCAGGGTTTGTTCAGTCTTTTTTATCTCTTTCTCGATCGATTTCCTTTTCCTCCCGCCAGCCGAAAGCAAGGAATTAGTCAACTCGGAAAGAGCGTTTTCAGAATCTTTCACATTATTTTTCGAGTTGTCTATCTGCTTTGTGTAGGCAGAAGCCTTTTTACACCAGTATTCCTGCTCGTCCTGTTCCTGTATTTTCCGGGCTCTTCTTTTCATGTCGTCCTCTTCGGAAGTGAAACCATTGTTTGTCGCCGTCCCGGGAGTTTTATCATAAGTCGGCAGCATATAATTTTCAAGATCCTTATTCGAGAATACCTGCGGTTCCGGCGTATCGGCCGGCTCCTTACTTTGTGCGCCGGAACAGGGGAAGCACGTCAGGAATACGAAGAGGACGATTAGTGAAAATCTGAGTGTCAAGATTTTTGTCGTTTGTCCGTCACTCCGGCCGGAGCGACTCCTCTTAAGGACAGACTCCAGGGTTTCAACAGTCATGTGAGAGGCTCTTCGATGCATGGCCGGGATTATCCTTTCTCGCGATGGCATCGATTGACTTGACATCGACAAGCATTGCTTCGAAATCTTCAAGGTTCATCATGTTCGGGCCGTCGCAGAGCGCTTTCTCAGGCTCGGGATGGATTTCCAGGAACAGCCCGTCCACCCCGACGGCTGCGGCGGCTCTCGCAAAAGGGGCGGCAAATTCCCTCTGCCCGCCCGAGCAGCCTCCCTTTCCTCCGGGTAGTTGCAGACTGTGGGTCACATCGAAAATAACCGGATACCCAAATGATCTCATGATAGGGAGTGCCCTGAAATCCACGACTAGGTTGTTATAGCCGAAAGAGCTCCCCCTTTCAGTTATCATAAGCCGCTCGTTCCCGGTTGACCTGAATTTACCTATGATATGCTCCATGTCCCACGGCGCCAGGAATTGCCCTTTCTTTATGTTGACCGTTTTCCCCGATCGTGACGCCGCGAGGATCAGGTCGGTCTGACGGCATAAAAAAGCCGGGATCTGGAGAACGTCGAGAACTGAGGACGCGGCGCGCACTTCGTCTGCCGAATGGACATCCGAAAGCAGAGGTATATCGAGCTTGCCCTTGATATCGGAAAGGATTCGGAGCCCTTTATCGAGTCCGGGGCCTCTGTAAGAATTCAGAGAAGTCCGGTTTGCCTTGTCATAGGAACTCTTAAATATCAGCGGCAGCCCGGCAGCCCCGCATATTTCCTTAAGCCTTTTCGCCGTATGAAAAGTGATGTCCTCGCTCTCTATTACACAGGGACCGGCGATGATCAGAAGAGGGCAACCTTCTCCGACAGAGAGACTACCGGCCGTAACGTTCATCAGGCAATAATAACAAACAATGTTTATCCGATTTGTTCTTCCACATAGGGGAAAAGAGACCTTTTTTCTTTCAGGGCCG
>JBECKU010000039.1:0-4015 GCA_040235385.1 Candidatus Sulfobium sp.
CTACGGGACCCTGGTACTTTTGAGCAGCCTGGCGGGGGGCCCTGTTGAGGCCACCACGATAGTGAGGATGCTGACGGTGGTCGGGATCATGCTGGGTATCTTCTGTGTAGGTGCGGTCAGTCTCGTATTGGGTTCGGTGTTCGGCACGGCCCTGGCCTATGTGGTCGATGCCATCTCCAGCCTCGGAAAGGTAGAGGAGCGGGAAGAAGTTAAGATTACGAAGTAATTTAATTGCAGGTTTACCTCCCTCGCCCTTGCATGGAAGATAATGCAAGGGCCTTTTTTTATCTAAATCACGACCGAATTTTTTTTCTTATGTGTACAATGAATTATGGGTTTCCACGGGAAAAGAATCTGCAAGGTTACTGCCGCAGCGCTTTTAGTTCTTATCCTATCGTCCTTTTTTCTCGCGGTAACCTACTATTCAGAACTGAAGAAGTCATTTCTTGGGGCGCTTTCGAAAAAGGCGACCGCCTTTGCCGGTCAGGAGGTAAATATCGGAGACATATCCTTCATTCCTCCGGGCAGGATCGTATTAAAGAACATCACCATAAAAAACCCTGATGGCTTCACTCCGGGGGAGTTGCTCAAACTCAATAAGCTCATCCTCGACATAAGCCTGAAGGAGCTTTTAGACGGCAGGCTTCACTTCCGGGATATACTGGTCAGCTCACCCGAGATTACACTTACGAGGGATGAAAAAGGCAAGCTGAATATTTCGGATAAATTGATGACCCCGGGGGAGTCGGACATTACTTACCGGATAGACGAAGTGAAAATAGACTCGGGAGACTTCGGATATCAGGGAGATATGCTTTCCACAGTCGAAGATGTCGATCTTACTCTCAGGGATGTCTCCTCGGAGAAGGCAACAAAAACTCTTCTTGAAGGAAGCGCGTACTATTCCGGGAACAGGGTAGGCTTAGCCGGATGGATATATCTCAGGAGCGACCAAAAAAAATTCAGTCTTTCTCTGTCGGGGGCTGATATGGAACTGTCGTCGCTCCGGGTCGCCCGGGAATTCATCGATACAGAAAAAGTGCGCGTTGATTTGAGCGCGCAGGCAGAGGGTGACATCACGACGGGGTTCAGGCTGACCTCAAAGGCCGGGCTGAAGAATCCCGGCTTTTCTTTTTTTAAAAAGCCCGCGAAAGTCATGCGGGTCGAAGGAGATTTCCTTGTCCGGCTCCGGGATAAGGCGGTCCTTATAGAAAGCCTTTTACTGAGGACCGGTGAAGTGTTGTCGGCTCAGATGACCGGAGAAATAAAAAACATGGCATCTAATCCCTTCTATCAGGCCGAGATTAGAATTGAGAGCCTCGACCTTTCGGACTTCTCTTTTATAAAAGGGCTGAGATTGGACGGGATATTATCATCAGGTCCGCTCGCCGTGCGGGGGAATTTTGAGCAGGCCATGCCCTCGATCTCCGGAAGCTTTTCACTTGCCGACGGAACGTTCGGTACCGACGCTGCAGACCTTAAGAACGTTAATGCAAGCGTGGCCTTGTCATCTGAAGAGGATCTCACCGCAGAGATTAAAGCCCATGCCGGCATCTCCAGGGTAGGCGGCCATACCCCCGATCGTCCTGTCGGGATCGGATTTGCCGGGACGCTGAAGGGGAAACCGGAGAAATTGTTGGTTTCGGCTTCCCTTTCCCTGAGCCCGTTTGAGACACATCTGGATGAAAAGAAGGCCGGCATCGGGAGTTTACATCTCTACCTTGATGGTGTAATGAAAGACCGGCGGTTTTCGGGTGACGCCAAGGTCGAAGCAGAAGGCCTGCATTATGCCGGGTACGCTCTGAACAACCTCAAAGGCGGCTTTGGACTGGACTATGCAAAAAATGGCATCGATTTCCGGGACATACACGCAGAGGGCGGGGGCATATCATCTTCTGCGCAGACCCTGAAAATCAGGATGCCGGAGAAAAAGGGACCGACGATTATCGAAGCCGCCGGTCTCAGTCTCACATATCCGAAAAGAAATATCGAGGTGGGCCAGACAAGCCTAATCCTGCATATCAATAAAGACGGTTCTGCGACTTCAACGGGAGATATCGAATTTTCAGCGCGGAAAGTCGCGATGAAAGGGCTTGTGGCCAGCGGCCTATCCGGAAATGGGAAGTTTACCGGGGAGGATTTTGCCGTTCGCGTTGACGGGGCGGAATTCGGAGGAGGAGAGGTCCGGCTGTCAGTCAGGGGACGGCTTGGTTCGGGGTTCTTCCCTATCGAAACGCAGTTGTCTGCAGAAAATATACGACTTCAAGCGCTGTCCGGAAAGCTTCAGGAACTGCCTGAAGAGGACTATCAGGTCAGCGGGGACATAAGGAAACTGTCCTTCACCGGCGCCTTCGAATCAACGGAATCTATTTCAGGAAACATGTTCATTGACGGTCAGAATATCTCAGTAATAAAAAAGGACATCGGCCGAAACGTTATCGGTAACGCGTCTTTTCATGCCGAGGCGGAATTCAGGGGCACCGATCTTTCCTTTAAGACGCAGGCTTCCTCCGGTCAGTTGTCACTGAAAATCTCGGGTGAAGCGAAGGATTTCCTGACGGCAAACAGGACGATCAAAGCAAGCGGCAGCGTGCCCCGGATTGAGGCGGCTGCGGTCAGGGAGACTTTTTGGGGAGTCTTCCCGGACAGTCTTCTTTATACGGGGCTGGATGGATATCTCTCGTCGCTATTCGAAATAAAGTACGGCCGGGACAAAAAGGAATTCAGGGGAAGCCTGACTGTCGAAGATTTCTTCCTCAGCGGCGAGAACGGCGAGTATTCTCTGGGTCCGGTACACGGTACAGTTCCTCTTTATTATTCCGAACCGGCCCGGCCCGCAAAAGCTGTTGCTCTCCCTTCATTCGAACTTTCGAAGCTGGAAGAATTACACCGCCATTACTCGGATATGGACACAGCTAAAGATTTTGAGAGGATCACGGCCGGCACTTTCCGATACGGGTTCGGGATATTGGAGGATATCAATATCCTGGTCAAGGAGGACGGGGATGCTTTGAATGTCGGACGCTTTAGTGCTACGATATTCGGAGGAAAACTATATGGTTCGGCCCTTATCGAGCCTTCAGGAGGATTGAATTACAGGGCGGGTTTTTTCGTGAAGGCATTGAGTCTCACCAGACTGACCGAAGAGATAGAACCCATAAAAGGATATATCTCCGGGAAGGTCGATGGTGTCGGAACTTTGAAGGGCAAAGGAACAGGGATAGACGACATAATCGGGATGGCGGATTTCAGGACTTATTCCGCCGGGGACGAAAAGACTGTCATCAGCCGGGAATTTCTCAAGGAGCTCGGCGGCAAGTCAATGAAGATTTATGCCCAAGACAGGTCATATGATAAAGGAGTTATGAGTATATATATCGACGACGGGGACGTCATTTTTCAGGAACTCGAGATCTCAAACAGAAATTTTCTGGGTATCCGGGACCTCTCCATAAAGGTTGCCCCTTTCAGCAACAGGATCTCGATCGACAACCTCCTCTGGTCGCTCACAGAAGCTGCGACGAGGGCAAAGGAGAAGAAATGAATCCGGCTAACGAAACTATTATCAGCAACAGGAGGAAATTATGAAGACAGGCTTGAAACTGCTGTACGCGGCTGCAGCGTTCATTATCGCTGCATGTGCGATCATCACGGTCAATATCTACTTTCCGGAGAAGGATGTCAAAGAGGCTTACAAGCAGCTCGAAAAGGAGCTGATGACACCGGAGCAGGAGATGGAGCAGAAGAAGTCCGGCACTCCGGAGGACCAGTCCTCCCGGCAACTCCCACGATTCGAGTTCGTCTCCCGGGCCTATGCACAGGAACCCGGGATGGCCGACAAGATAGCGGAGATAGTAAAGAGGATGCCGGAGGTGGTCAACGCCTATAGGGATATGGGCGCCAGATATCCGGAAACCGAGCGGCTCAGAAACGCAGGCGCCGTAGGTGAAGGTAACGGCGGACTGCTGGTCATCCGGAATGAACCGGCGCTGACTCCGGGTGACCGGAAGGTCAT
>JBECKU010000006.1:0-3024 GCA_040235385.1 Candidatus Sulfobium sp.
CACTATTCACTGAATTTGATCGCCCACTGCCTATCTTTTTGTTCGTCTTTGGTTTTTCATAGCCTTAACCTTAACCTCAGCCTTGTCTTTTGTCTTTTTAGCTTCACTATTCACCACCCGTTGCCTCACATAAGAATCGATACGAAATGATATACGTTGCCTCACGTAAAAATCTATCCCAAAGGGCAGCAACTCGTCCTGGAGATGGGCCTTGGAGAAAAATGACCTCACCAGATGCCTTGTAATCGATTTTCCTAGGGTCAGCCATATCTTTGTATACCCTATTTTGATCATGCTGCGCTTCTTTTCCGAGTTGGTTGCTTCATGGCACTAAGGCGAAGCAACCTTTGCTGATGCTTTGTGATCTTTCGTTTAAGAGCTGCAGGATTAAGATTTCTACAGAGGGTCTTAAGCTTAGCCTTGTCGGAATCAGAGACATCCTTGGATGCCAGCATTCTGCGATAAGGCGTCATGGGTTTATCGTACTTTTTGGTGACCTTGCTTCCTTCCCTAGTCTTTTTGATCAGTTTCATAGAGGGCTGAAAGAAGTTCGTAAAGAGCCTGAGTTCTTTATAAAGATCGTTTAAGATAGCCTGTTCCTCCGGGGTATTATGCCGGCCATAGCCTACAGCTCTTCTGACGACGGAGTAGTTCTTCTGTTCGACAAAACAGTTGTCATTTTTCCTGTAGCTGCGCGTACGGGTAAAGGTAATCTTTTCTTCCCGACAATAGCGGAATAAGTGATTGTTGATGAATTCGCCGCCGTTGTCGGAATCTATCCCCAGCAGGGGAAAGGGCAGGCGGTCCCTTATGTCTTTAATGGCTTCAAAGACCCATTGTTGGGCCTTGTTTTTGACCGCTTGGGTCTCGGTCCAGCCGGTAGCGACATCCGTGACATCAAGAGTCTGAATGAAATCCCCCGAACCGTCTCCTCCATCATGCCCTACGAGATCGATCTCGACAAATCCCGGCCTCTTATCATCCCATTGCGAAAAGGTACGGATAGGGATCTGACTCTTCAGAAGGGTCCCCGGCTTGGTGTTGGCCCTGCCCCTGATTTTGTATCTCTTCCTCTCAGAAGCCAGGATCCTGTCGATTGTCGCCGGGCTGATCTTCATGAGTTTGTCTTTTGCCCCCTGAGTAAGTCTGATCTCACCAAAACGTACCAGACGGGGTATGAGCTCCTTAAGAATAGGAGCCAGTCTCTTGCCGCAGATGTAGTCCATTGTTTCCCAAACCTTCGTCAGTGCCACTGCCACTGTATCGTCATAAATCCTTTCTTTCTTCCTCGTCTTCCGCTTCCGGACATCAGAGACAAAAACTGTTCTGGCATTGATACGTATCTTCTTGCCGTGGGTCCTCAATACGTAAGACGCATATCGCCGGTCATATCCCGTTAACTTCGTGAATTCATCCAGAATGAACCCTTTATCCTTTTTCCGGGCCTTCTGGTACCGAGGTGCTACTATCGCAGCCGCTTTTTTCCTTTCCCTCACAGTCAACCTCATTTCCGCCTCCTGTCGTCTTACTACAGAAGGCTATTTTCGATTATTTTTCGTATCGATTTCTTATATGAGGCAACGATTCAGCTTTGTATCGTTTTTCTATGAGGCAATTCGCGGGATAGCTTGTTAGCGTTATTTATGTTAACCTTAGCCTTTAATTGCTTCTTTTACTTCCTCTTCCATAAACGTCCGGTATCCTTCCAGACTATTTTTGTCGGTCGCTTCGAACCGCATGACGACGACCGGCTGCGTGTTGCTCACCCTGACCAGGCCCCAGCCGTTTTCAAAGACCACACGGACGCCGTCTATCGTATTGACCTCCTCAATCGGGAAAGGGCTTCCACCGTTCTGTATGTAATCCTGGAATGTCTTTACGACCTGGTCGACTGCCTCTTTCTTCCTTTCTTCCGGACAATCCATCCGTATTTCCGGCGTGTAGACCATTTCCGGCACCCCTTCAAGAAGGCCGCGAAGGTCCTTTCCGCTCCCCTTCATTATTTCCACCAGCCGCAGTGTCGAATAAATTGCATCGTCATAGCCGAAATACCTGTCGGCTATAAAGATATGTCCGCTGAATTCTCCGGCGAGAAGCGCTTTTTCATCGCGCATTTTCTGTTTAATCAGGGAATGACCTGTCTTCCACATGATGGGGGTCCCGCCGTTCGCCCGTACATCGTCGAACATCAACTGGGAGCATTTCACGTCTCCGATGATCTTGGCCCCGGGATTTATCCGGAGCAGATGCCGTGAGAGGATGATCATCAACTGGTCTCCCCATATGATATTGCCGCCGCCGTCCACCAGGCCGATCCTGTCGGCATCGCCGTCGTAGCCTACCCCGAAATCGGCGCCGCTCTCCCTAGTCGTCTTTATCAGGTCCTGTATATATTCGACAACCGTCGGATCGGGATGGTGGTTCGGGAACCTCCCGTCGGGTTCGCAATAAAGAGGGATTACGTCGCAGCCGAGTTGCGCGAGAAGGCCGGGCACTATCGGGCCGGCAGTGCCGTTTCCAGCGTCCACGACTACCTTGAGCTTTTTTACGCCGGGGCCCGAGAGGCTGGAAAATTCTTTTATCATATAGTCATTGTATGCCTCGATAATGTCATATCGCGTGATTTTGCCCGTCTTGCCTTCCCTTTTATCAGTACCGGCCCTTATTGTTTCTTTGATGTCCTGTATCGCATCCCCGAATATGGTCTCTTTCCCCACGCTCAGTTTGAAACCGTTGTAATCCGGCGGATTGTGACTTCCGGTGAGCATGATGCCGCCGTCCAGACCGAGATGATAAAGGGAGAAGTACTGGAGAGGGGTCGGGCAGACGCCGAGATCGACCACGTCGAGACCCGATTCCGTTATCCCCTCGATCAGCCCTTCAGCAAGCGCCCCTGAACTGAGCCGGACGTCCCGCCCGATACTTATCCGCCCTGCATCAGGGTCCAGGCCGGTCAGATAAGAGGAGAACGCTTTCCCTATGTGGAAGGCGACTTCTCTGTCGAGATCTTTCCCGACGATCCCC
>JBECKU010000060.1:0-9219 GCA_040235385.1 Candidatus Sulfobium sp.
ACCCTTTTGCCACGCTTGTGTATTTCCTTGATTATAGAAGGACCCGAGGTTGAAAAGAGCTCAAGTCCAACTTTAAATATATCGATATAACTCCCTAATTTATCGACTATTTCAATAGCATAATCCGGCTCTGAATCGTCGAGAGCTAATATGAGTTTGTCCTTTCACATCATCCCTTTGGAAGTCAGATTTTCGGGAGTACGATTCCCTGCTGCGCCTGGTATTTCCCCTTTTTGTCGGCATAGGAAGTCTCACAACATTCGACTGCCTCAAGGAAAATAATCTGGGCTATACCTTCATTAGCGTACAATCTCACAGGGAAAGGTGAAGTATTCGAAACGGATATAGTGACAAAGCCTTCCCACTCCGGTTCAAGGGGTGTTATGTTTACTATCACCCCGCTCCTTGCATAGGTGGATTTGCCGAAGCAGATTACTAGGGTCTCACGGGGTATACGGAAGTATTCGAGAGAGCGGCAGATTACATAGGAGTTTTTCGGTATCTCGCAGATCTCCCCCCTGAAATCGATAAAATTGGACTCCTCGAATTTCTTTGGATCGACTACTCTGCCTTCAGAGGGTTTCGGGATCTTGAATTCATCCGAGATCCGCATGTCATATCCGTAGGAACTCACCCCGAAAGAGATCACTCCCTTCCTGACCTGTTCACTCCCGAAGGGTTCTATCATGCCCTTCGCAGCCATGTCCCTTATCCAGCGATCATTTTTTACCATGCGCTAATATCCGTCCTCCTGAAAATTCGTTTATTATACCTGATCGGTTGCACGCCTGCACAAAATGAAAAGAAAAATTAACCAGAGAGACACTGAGACGCGGAGAAAGATTGTTTAAGTTGTCTTCTTCTGCATTATTTAAAAGGTTTACTCCGTGCCTCTGTTCCTCCGTGATAAAAATTTTTTGGTTTCATACTCTTGGTTCTTACTTCTTCTTCGCCTGATCCCAGAGGGCGTCCATCTCGGCAAGGGACATATCCGAGAGCTTCTTACCCTCTTCGGCAGCGACCATTTCTATGTAACGGAAGCGTGATATGAACTTGCTTATGGTCTTTCTCAGAGCGTCTTCCGGATTGATGCCGACAAAGCGAGAGATATTCACGAGAACAAAAAAGATATCCCCGAGCTCATCTTCTATCTCCCCCTGTTTTTTCGAACTCAGCGCGTCTCTGAATTCCTGCAGCTCTTCTTCAAGTTTTTTGAGTACGTCCTCAACCTTCTCCCAGTCAAACCCAACTCTCGATGCCCTGTCCTGCAGCCTGTGAGCCCGGAGCAGTGAAGGCATCGTCTTCGGCACTCCATCGAGCAGGGATTCCCGCTGTTTTCCTTCTCTTCTCTTCTGGGCCTCCCAATGGACGAGGACTTCAGCCGGCGTCTTGTAGTTGGCGTCACCAAAGACGTGGGGATGTCGCGCGATCATCTTTTCTCCGATCTTGGTGATAACATCCGCCATCTCAAATTCTCCCCGCTCCTTGGCTACCTGGCACTGGAAAACGATCTGGAAAAGCAGGTCTCCCAGTTCCTCTTTTACGGCTTCGGGGTCTTTTTCGTCGATGGCCTCAAGTACTTCATAAGCTTCCTCGATAATAAAAGGCTTCAGGGATTCCCTGGTCTGCTGCCTGTCCCACGGACACCCCCCCTCGCCCCTCAGCGCTGACATTATTTCCAATAATTCATCAAAATTCATTTGCGTTTTATCATAGGCTGAACCCGGAAAGTTGTCAAACAAACGTTAATTATCGGACATCGTTTTAGCAAAGGGTAAGGAGCGGACCGGTTGCGTTACAATATCTCATGGTCAATTACCTGTATATTCATATCCCTTTTTGCATACGAAAGTGCATCTACTGCGATTTTCTGTCTGTGTCTTATGACAGCGACCTCGCTGAAAAATATGTCGATGCCCTTTGTTCTGAACTGTCGATCCTTAAGGCAACTGCCGGCACGCTGAAGTCTTTATATGTTGGCGGCGGGACTCCTACCGTTCTCAATGAGGATTGTCTCGAGAGCCTGTTCCGGTGCATACATGACAATTATTCATTCGATGCCTCGCCCGAGATTACTATCGAGGCTAACCCCGGAACTCTTACCGAACAGAAGGTCAAAATTATGAAGTCCTTCGGTATAAACAGAATGAGCATCGGGGTCCAGTCATTTAATGAAAATGAGCTCAGAACTCTCGATCGGGTTCACGGTCGGTATGAAGCACTCGATGCGGTCGAAATGATAAAGCAGGCGGGGATGCGGAACTTTTCCCTCGATTTGATTTACGGCATCCCGGGGCAGACGGCCGCCTCATGGAAAGACACATTGTCCATTGCGACGAGTTTATCTCCGACTCACATATCTGCCTACGAACTCACACCCGAAGAGAACACCCCCTTATATCGCCTCATCTCAGGAGAACGGATTACAATGCCGGGAGAAGATCATGTTCTCGGAATGTACGACTTTACCATCGACTTCCTTTCTTCCGAAGGCTATGACCATTATGAGATATCGAATTATGCCCGTTCAGGTTTCTGCTGCATCCATAACCTTAATTACTGGGACAGAGGGGAATACCTGGGGGCTGGCGCCGGTGCCCATTCATTTTCAGACGAGGTGAGGCGTCAAAATACGTGTGACATCGGAAAATACATCGAAAGTCTCCGCAGTGGAATGATACCCCTGATTGAATCCAGGGCGATTACCAAGGAAGAAGCCTTGAGAGAATTCATTTTTCTCGGATTGCGAAAGATCGAGGGGATAAGTTTCGAAAAGGCGGTGTCATTCGGTCTCGACATCCTTACTCCTGCAGGCCGGCTCATCGAAGAAGGGTTTCTCGAAGCGGCCGGTGATCATCTGAGGCTCACTCGAAAAGGCTTGCCGATATCAAACGCAGTCGTCGTTAAGCTGCTTGAAAATTGCGGCCTGTAAAGCACCCGATCGACAGACCAAAATTTGGGAGATTCTCAACTTTGTCATTCCGGATAGTCCGTTCTCCTCTTCTCCTCAGCGAACCCGCCCGAGTGCGGGGCGAGAATCTTTCCGTTTCTTCAGAAGGATTCCCGACTCCCTAAAGCATTCGGGATTGCAGGCTGATTTGCAACGTCAGGCAGAGTATCCGCTTGATGAGACTTTTAACAGCCTTTTTAGTCATGAAGTTTCTTGAGCAGCCACGCCATATTCTGTCCGAGGTCTCTAAATGTGGCCATACCTTCAGAGTCGTTCAGTACTTCACCCGGATTTCTCCCCATCGCGAGATTCCAGTAGGACGATCCGGGGATGATCATTTGACCTATGCCGAAAAAGAAATTAATACTCGAATACACATACGTTGCACCGGCCCTTCTGGCAGCAACGACGGCGGCTCCCACCTTCCTCTTGAGGAGATAATCATTTGCGCGCGCCACGAGACCCGCCCTGTCGATAAGGGCCTTGACCTCTGTCGAGACGTTGCTGAAATATGTAGGTGAACCGATGATGATTCCGTCGGATTCGACCATCTTTTCGATGAACCCGTTCATCTGATCGTCCTGGATGCACCGTCTGTCCTTTTTCTCGAAGCACTTGTAACAAGCCCTGCAGCCTCTGATATTTGCCCCGCCCAGTTGCACGAGTTCGGTCCGTATATCTTCCTTTTCAAGTTCTTCGAACACCTTTTTGATGGAATGGTATGTGTTACCTTCTTTCCTCGGACTGCCGTTAAAACCGACAACTTTCATATTTTCTCTCCACAATAAAAGATTAAAAATTAAAGCTTATTTAACATATCCGCAGTTACTCAATTATTTCCCAAGGCAGCTAAAAAACTAAAAGTTCTCATTACCGATGCATTCACCACCGCTGCCATGCCGCTGTAACGGCCCTTCGTGCAGACCTGTTCGGAATTCGTTCCGGACTTGTCCGGCATCATTTTTATAGCATGAACGAGGGATTCCCGGCAAGATGTAATGACATTGTTATTAAATTTTTGCTTATTTAATTGCAGAAAAAAGTAATTATCTTTGCATCTCAGGAAGTGCCGCTCCCGTGAAAATACCTCGTGAGGTCCACACCTATCGAATGCGCGGTATGTTTCCATCGGTCACGGACCTTTACGTTGAATAGAAGGTTGTAGTCCAGCGGGGCCACCAGCCAGGAGTCCATCATGAGTTCTTCTTCCAGTTGCCGGGGAGACCATCCCGAAAAACCCAGGGCCAGCATGTATTGTTTCGGGCCTTTTCCCCTGGCAATGTCCTGCAGGACCTCCTTTGAAGCGGTAACGGCGAGAGTTTTCGTAACGCGTATCGCCCCATATTTTTCATTGTAGGGTGAATATATGACGTAACCCTGGTCGGGCCTGACCGGTCCACCATAATAAATCGGAAGGTCTACAAGGCTGCTCTCGATCTCGAAGGCATGAAGGAGCGGTTTAAAGCTATTCATAAGCACCTTGTTGACGATCAGCCCAAAAGCCCCTTCACCGGAATGCTCACAAACGAGAACGACCGTCTGTTTGAAATTCGGGTCCTCAAGCCCCGGAACCGCTATCAGTAATTTGCCGGACACGTTATCACAATCAATCATGTCAACTCCATGTTTAAATATATCACACTCCCTCCCCCATTTCACCGTCCGATTCCAATTCGTCGTTTTTGGGTCATGACAGATAGAGTCCGGATGTCAGGTCGCTTGAAAAGTTCTTCTTTTTTAAAGTAACATTTTAAAATGAACGACTATTTCATCATCTTCTTCAAGGGATTAATTCCCAGACCTGCCTGCCGTAGGCCTGATTGCCGTCCGCCGGAGCGATTGACGCACTTCAGTGAATAAAAACATTTTTCACACCTTAGCAGAGGACAAACACCAAACCATTGAATGTCTTCCTGCGACCAGTCCCGTCCTGCCGGCACTGATAGACACCCATTGCCACCTGGAAATGAAGCAGTTTGATGCCGACAGGGCTGACGTGATCCGCCGAGCAAAAGAATCGGGCTTCGAGGCGATCCTCACCGTCGGGTCCGACCTGGAGGGTACAAAAGGCGCCCTGGATCTGTCCGGGATGTCTGACTTCATCTTCGCCTCCGTCGGGATCCATCCCCATGACGCGAAGGACTTTTCCGAAGACATCTATTCAATGCTGAAGGAATGGACGAATAACAACAAGGTCGTCGCCATCGGCGAAACAGGACTCGATTACCATTATGATCATTCCCCCCGTCATATTCAAAGGGATATTTTTATGAGACATCTGCAATTGGCAGGCGAGACCGGTCTTCCTGTTGTTGTTCACAGCAGGGACGCAAAAGAGGACACTCTTGACATACTCAGGGCGTCGGGAGTCAACAGAGGTGTGCTGCACTGCTTCTCCGGAGATCCGGACATGGCGGAAAAAGCCATGTCTATGGGTTTTTTTATCTCAATCGCAGGACCGGTTACTTTCAAAAAGTCCCATCTCCTGAGGGAAATCGCCCGTCGGATTCCCGATGAATACCTGCTCGTCGAGACCGATGCTCCTTATCTTGCCCCCGAACCTTACCGGGGGAAGCGGAACGAGCCTTTTTTTATGTTGCACACGGTTAATCTCATCGCAGAACTGCGTGGGGTCAGGTTCGAAGACCTGGCAAGAATCACCACGCTCAATGCGAAACGGCTTTTCAGGATAGGCTCCATCCCCGAAAAGGCCGAGGTCGTCTACAAGATCCGGGACAGTCTCTATCTCAACATCACGAACCGGTGTACGAACAAATGTTCTTTCTGCGTAAAATTTCAGTCCGACTTCGTCAAGGGACACAGGCTCCGGCTGGACAGAGAACCGGGCGAAGAAGAAATACGGCGCGAGATCGGTGACCCCACCGCATACAAGGAAATAGTTTTTTGCGGATACGGAGAGCCATTACACAGGATAGAGGCTGTCAGGAATATCGCAAGGTGGGTGAAAGAAAAAGGGGGCCGGGTAAGGATAAATACTAACGGCCACGCAAACCTGATCCACAAGAGGAACGTCCTCCCGGAACTGCGGGGTCTGATCGACAGCATCTCCATAAGTCTCGATGCCCAGGACGCGGAAACGTACGAAAGGATCTGCAATCCGCTTTATCCGAACGCCTATCACGAAGTAATCAAATTTATCGAGCAGGCAAAAAACTTTATTCCCGAAGTTCAGGTTACTGTCGTCGATCTTCCCGGCGTCGATCTGGAAGCATGCAGAAATATCGCTGAACGGCTTGGAGTGAAATTCAGAATACGGGAACTTAACGTTGTAGGTTGAAGCCGTCGACCCACTTCAGGAAAGCCTCGACGGCAGAGACACGATCACCTGCGTCCCTTCACCCGGTTTGCTTCTTATTTCCATGCTGCCTCCGTGCATTTCAACGATCTCGCTTCAGAGCGAAAGTCCGAGCCCGGTCCCCTTGATCATCTCCCCGTGCCTGCCCCGGAAGAACTTCTCGGTCAAATGGGGCAGATCCTCCGGGGAAACACCCCAGCCATTATCGGAGACTGTAAATTGAATGCCTGATTCCAGTTCTCGCACCTTTATCCCGATCTTGCAGCCCTCGTCCGAGAACATGAGAGCGTTATCCACGAGGTTCATCAAAAGCTGTCTTATTTTTCCTTCATCACCCACGATCGTATCAATCCCGTCGATATCGTAACCCACTTTGGCCTTCTTGTTCTCGATGATGGCGGCATATGCTCTGATAAGCTCATCCATCAGGGGCTTCAGGTCGATCTTTCCAAAGGAAAGACTTTCCTTGCCGCCTTCGATCCTGGATATACTCAACAAATCGGATACCATGTTCGAAAGTCTTATCCCTTCACTCAGGATCGTATTCAGATAATTCCTGCTCCTGTCCTTATCTACATCCTCGTCGAGTATCATCTCCGTCATTCCCACTATCGCCGAAAGCGGGGTCCTGAATTCATGTGAAACGGATTTGATGATTTCGGTTTTCATACGATCTATCTCTTTTCCCTGCTGACATCCCTTATGAGATTCACTACCCCGATCACAGCCCCCTCGGCATTAATGACCGGTGAGCTCCTGATGACTACAGACGTCCTTTTGCCCGAGGCGTTCACAACGGGAGCCTCACGGCCGGTCCTTTTTCCGCTCAGGGCTTCTTCCATACATTCTGCGAGTGACAATCTGAAATCGAGGTTGCCCTCTCTGTATTTTATAATGTCACATACCGGCAGTCCCACCGCCTCCACAGAAGGCACGCCGAACATAGTTTCGAAAGCCTTGTTTACCGAGATAGTCCTGCTGCTTACGTCGACGGTAATTATACCATCCGCTACACTCTGCAGGATGGTGTCCGAAAGCCCTTTTTCCATAATAGCCCGTACATAATAATCGGACCTTTCAACAGCAACGGCGAGAAAGTTGGAGATGATCCTGAGGAAATGGAGCTCATCGTCTTTGAACTCGCGAGCCTGTTGATAATAAAGAGAAAAGACTCCGATCGATTTCTCACCAATACGCATCGGAAGGGACACAGCCGACTGAAATGACATGTCCGATATTTCCGCCGGTATATAGAACTTCTCGCCATAACTGATATCGGAGATAACGACAGGAGACTTCTTTTCCACGGAGTAGCCCTCTATGGAACTTACACCTCGAGGAAAGACGATCAGGCCCTCCCCAACCACGGCAGGTGATGATGATTTTACGACCAGGTTTCCGTCCCTGTCGTTTACGAGGAGCCATGTGAATTTCGCACTGAAAATGTTTCTTATCTTATCGAGAACATCTGTCAGAACTTCCCCCAGTTCGATGGCCGATCCCAGCCTGGACGAAAGGGAAAGTAACTGTGCCTGCTCCTCCTCCTTCCTCTTCCTCTGTCTCTCGTACATTCCCTTCATGCTCTCATAAAGGCCCATGTTTTCGAGGGCGATGCCGGTCATTTCGCCGACAGCCTCGAGTATATTCTCTTCCTCCACCGTGAACACATGCGAGCGAAAGCTGAAAAGACAGAACACCCCTGTAATTTGTTCCTTGCCCCTGATCGGTACGCAGCAATACCCCTTGATTCCCGAATGTTTGATGATGGACCGCTCTATATTCAGGTCCTTGGAGAGGTCCCTGGTGGTCATCATCTCGCCCGTCGCTGCGACTTTTCCGGGGATGTCGTCTCCCACCCGTATCCTCCCCATAAATTTTACGAATTCGTCGGATATGCCTCTGTGGTACCGGCATATCATCTCTTTCCTCAGGTCGTCGAGGACGAATATCCCCCCGCCGTCCATCCCGATCATCCCGATGACTTTGTCCAATACCCTGGAAAATATCTCCTCCGGTCTTAGGGACCTGCTCAGAAGGCCGGCGATCTCGTTCAGTGCAACGAGTTCTCTGTTCTTCCTTGAGATCTCCTCTTCATACTTCATCCTTTCCGTTATATCCCTGATCAATTCTATGACCTGAACCACGCCGCCCGAGGCATCCTTTATCGGGCTGGCAACAATTTCATGGAAGATAACCTCACCGTTCAGGCCTTCATGCTTGTGTGTAGTCCGGTAATTTTTTCCTGAAATAAAGACTGCCCGGGCGGGACATTCCCGCCCTTCGCTCCAGCATGGACGGTCCATGCCGTGGGCCACGGCGTAACAATATTCTCCGATGACAGGCCCCCTGCTATCCATCAACGCCTTTTCGTTCGCCTTGATGATCCTGTAATCCTTTCCGATCACGATAATACGGTCCTCTATGCTGTCCATGATGGTCTCGACATATTCCTTCGACCGCTCCAGTTCGTTTCTCAGTTCCTTCTCTTCCCTGAAATCCTTGAGTATTCCTATCATACCGATGACTTTTTCGCCTAAGTGTACAGGGGACATGCTGATGAGGACCGGGATAGGGGAGCCATCCTTTCTGAGAATGTCGACCTCGTAAGTAGATGCCCTCTCCCTGCCCCTTCTGTTCTCGATCTGATCCCGGATAAAACTCCTGTCTTCATCTTTAAAGAAAACATAGGCGGAATCACCTGCCACTTCTTCCTTTTCATAACCGAAAAGCCGCGTAAAAGCAGGGTTGATGTCGACGATATTATTGTTTTCGTCGATTACCCAGAAGGGATCGAGCATGGCGTTGATATAAATGTCCTTCTGCCTTAATTCCCCGGTCATCTTTTTCAAAGAAGCGGCCATTTCATTAAATGTCCTGGTAACGTCACCGAGTTCATCCTCCGAGGTAACTTTCAGTTCAATATCGAGGTCGCCCTCTTTCAGGGCCACTGAGC
>JBECKU010000187.1:0-6933 GCA_040235385.1 Candidatus Sulfobium sp.
GGATAACCCCGTGGACGTCACCAACAAGCTGGCCAGTGAGGGTAAGATTGTCATCAGACCTGTAAAGGGAGGAGTAATGCTTTATCTTCCTGAAGATGCCCCCGGCGCGGGCAGCGCCGATCAGACATTGAAAAAGATGGGGCTTAGTTGAGTTCAGAAGCCGGTGACCGGAGGGCCGCGCTCGCCGACTTGCCCTCTGTTGATGAAGTATTGAAGAGCCCTGAAAGCCTGGATCTGCTCGCCAACTTTCCGCGGAGGGTGGTTATTCAGTCGATAAGGAACGTCATAGATTCCAGGAGAAGGGCCATCCTGGCCAGTCAGGTTGCTGATTTCTCGAGGAGTAATCTTTTCAAGGATATCGCAGAAAACATTGACAGGCTTTTGTCTTTCAGTCTGGTATCTGTCATAAATGCCACTGGTGTCGTTCTTCATACCAACCTCGGTCGTTCTCCGTTGTCCGAAGGCGTGCTCGACAACGTAATGAAAGTCGGCATGGGATATTCCAATCTGGAATACGACCTCGAAACCGGGAAGAGGGGGCAGAGACATGTTCATACCGGGAGACTTCTCAGAGAAATCACAGGTGCTGAAGATGCCGTTATTGTAAATAATAACGCTGCGGCTGTTCTTTTGTGCCTTAATACCCTGGCAAAGGACAGGGAGGTGATCGTATCCCGAGGAGAACTTGTCGAAATCGGCGGTTCTTTCAGGGTCCCCGACGTGATGACGTCGAGTAACGCCGTGCTTCGGGAGGTCGGTACGACAAACAAGACCCACCTCCATGACTATTCGAACGCGATCAATGAAAAAACCGCTCTCATATTGAAGGTCCATCAGTCCAACTATAAGATTGTCGGATTTACATCGGATGTCGGTTTTGACGAACTCGTTTCTCTCGGGGGAGAACACGGAATACCCGTTATGTATGATCTCGGGAGCGGATGTCTGCTGGACCTCACACCATTCGGTATCCGCTCGGAGCCTTCCGTCGCGGAAATCATAAAGAAGGGTATAGACCTTGTAACTTTCAGCGGGGATAAGCTTCTCGGAGGTCCTCAGGGCGGCGTCATTGCAGGCAGGAAGAGGTTCATAGAAAAGATCCGGAAAAATCCCCTGGCGAGGGCTGTACGGGTGGATAAACTCACGATTGCCGCCTTTGAGGCGACCCTCATGGAATACATGGATACGGAAAAAGCCGTGAAGAAGATCCCTGTTCTGGATATGCTCTTTCAGAGTCCCTCGGAGATACAGTCCCGTGCAGGAAAGATCGCCGCCGGGCTTGAAATGAAGATCCCTAAGGGCTTGATCGAAGTTCTGGAGGATTCGTCGATGGCGGGGGGCGGTTCACTGCCTGATATGAAATTCCCGACTTTTTCCGTTTCGATCAGCCCTTCGATTATGTCTGTAAATGAATTGGAATTATCTCTGCGAAAGGGTCAGCCCCCGGTTATAGCGAGAATAAAAGACGACGCGCTCATTCTGGATGCGAGAACTATTCGCGACCATGAGATTGAGACTGTTGTTAACGCCGTCGCCGCGGCACTCGCCGGTCAGTAAAACCCCGTTGGAAGACCTTCACCTTTAATAAGGCGGACTGTGATGCGTCACATTATTCTTGGCACTGCGGGACATATCGATCATGGTAAAAGCGCGCTTGTAAAGGCGCTGACGGGCGTGGACCCCGACAGGCTCAAGGAAGAAAAAGAGCGCGGAATTACGATCGATATAGGATTTGCCGACCTGGTTTTCCCTGAAAACGAGCTTACGGTCGGGGTCGTGGATGTGCCGGGACATGAGAAACTTATCCGGAATATGCTTGCCGGAGCCGGGGGGATCGATATGGTGCTTCTCGTCATCGCTGCCGATGAAGGTATTATGCCCCAGAGCCGGGAGCATCTCGCGATATGCAATCTTCTTAAGATCAAATCCGGTCTCGTTGCCGTTACAAAGACCGACCTTGTCGAGAAAGACTGGCTCGACCTCGTGGAAGACGAGGTCCGCACGTTCATCAAGGGAACTTTTCTCGAAAACTCGCCCATCATCCCCGTATCTTCCAAAAAAGGTGAAAATATTGAGGCACTGAGGTCGAAAATCAAGGAAATGGCACTTGGAATAAAGCCGAAGTCAACGAACGGTCTTTTCAGATTGCCCATAGACAGGGTCTTCACCTTAAAAGGTTTCGGGACGGTTATTACCGGGACCGCTATTTCGGGCAAGATATCTCTGGATGAGGCCCTCGAGATTGTACCCGCCGGTAAGAAGAGTAAAGTAAGGGGACTTCATAGCCATGGCAGTGCTATACCGACGGCCCTGGCGGGCCAGAGGGTGGCCATTAATCTTCAGGCCGTTGAGAAGGAAGATATTCGGCGGGGTGACATGGCTGTGACACCGTCGAGTTTTTCTCAAACGTCTGCAGTCGATGCATATATCGAGCTTCTACCGGGTGTACCCATAATAAAAAACAGGAGTCTTGTTCATTTTTACGCCGGCACTTCAGAAACAATCGCGAGAATAATATTGTACGGGACAAATGAGCTGCACCCGGGAAAAACATCTTACTGCCAGTTCAGGCTCAAGGATCCGGTCGTTGCCGTTTCAGGTGACAGGTACATAATCCGGAGATTTTCACCTCTGGAGACTCTGGGGGGAGGGGAAATCCTTGACCCGTCCCCTCTGAGGCGCAGATATAAAGATGGGATCGAAGACCTTATCATATTTAAAACCGGAGATTTGTCCCAAAAGATATCAAAAAAAATAGAAAATGCCGGTGTGAGAGGTATTTTAATCGGCTCGCTTCAGGGGTGGATCAATGCGGGAATCGATGAAATAGCTGAGTCCATCGAAAAACTTAAACAAACAGGGGAGATTATTCAGCATGAGGATATCGTACTTCACAGTAATGCACTATCTCTTCTCAGCAGGAAAGTCCTCGATGTCCTGAAATCCTACCACGAAAAAAATCCTCTGAAACCAGGTATGCACAAAGAAGAAGCCAGAAATCAGATGAGAATCGATGCGAAGTTATTTAATTTCGTCCTTTCTAATCTTTCCAGTCAAAAAGCAGTCATCGTGGACAAAAATCTTCTCAGACGGACTGATTTCAAGATTGCACTTACCAGTGGCGAAGAAATAAATAAAGAAAAGATCTTGAAAATACTTCGGGAATCAGGATTCCAACCCCCTTTGAAAGATGAATTGGCCGCAGCTTTGAAGATCGATCAAAAACATCTGTCCGATATTTTGAGTATTATGGCAAAAGAGGAAAGTATAACGAGAATAAGTGATTCTCTTTATATTTCGGCCGAAGCTTATCAGGATATGTTGAGCACCCTGAGGTCTTTTTTTTCGAAAAAAAACGAACTTTCTGTTGCAGAATTCAGGGATCTGCTGAAAACTTCCAGAAAGTATGCTCTTCCTTTCCTTGAATTTCTCGATTCACATAAAGTTACCATAAGGACCGGAGACGTAAGGAAGTCGATGATGAAAACCGAATAAATTTTTTCAAAATACTTTCTTCTTCTATTATTAATAAATATTAAAAAACAGTAATAGAAGAAGCAGGTGTGGAGAAGTGGAGAAAAGGGCCAAGTCTTTAATAATTCGACAGGATTTGTTGGTGGCCGTTTGTCAAAAACACATAGGCAATATCAACAAATTTTGAGGACCATGCGACTTTACAAGATCTTGACAGGAAAACTAAGGTCTATTGTTTCGATTACAAAATTAAGCTATAATAGCGTACCCTCCACTCAAAAGTTATTAACATTTGTCAGTTAAATGTTAATAAAGGGCATTATAAAAAAATGACACTTGAAGAAATATGGCATAGGAGTCTTCTGAAAATCGAAAAAAAAGTCGGTAATAACGTATTCGACTTATGGTTCAAGCCTATAAGGCTGTCACAATTGAAAGAACAGACGGCGACACTGGAGATACCGAACAGATTTTTCAAAGAATGGATCGAGGACTCATACCCGAATCTGGTGAAGGAATCGGTAGAAACGGTCGTCGGATTCCCTGTGACCCTGAGATACAAGATAGAAGAAAAAGAGCAGAATACGCAGAAAAAATTAATTGAGAAACTTGAAAACAGAAGGATCAAGCTGGCCAACCGGGGGATTTATCTCAATCCGAAATATACCTTTGAGAATTTTATAACGGGAAACAGTAACCAGTTTGCTCATGCGGCAGCCACCGCTGTCGCAGAGTCCCCAGGCAAGACTTATAACCCGCTTTTCATTTACGGAGGAGTAGGGCTCGGAAAGACCCACTTAATGAATGCTATCGGCAACAGGGTCCTCGATATGAAGCACGATTTTTCGGTGCTGTATGTGTCCTCGGAACAGTTCACAAATGAAGTGGTGTCAGCTATCAGACATGACCGGATGGTGGAACTGAAAGAAAAATATCGAAACCTGGATCTTCTTTTGCTGGATGACGTTCAATTTATTGCAAAAAAAACCGCAACCCAGGAAGAATTTTTTTACACCTTCAACGCTCTTTACGAAAAGCAGAAACAGATCGTCATTTCCTGTGACCGGCCGCCGAAGGAAATCAGCGAAGTCACCGACAGGTTAAGATCCAGGTTCAATATGGGTCTGATCGCGGATATACAGCCGCCGGATATAGAGACCAAGCTCGCCATTATCCACAAGAAGGCGGAGATGATGGACTTCAAAAATATTCCCGAAGAAGTTGTGGAGTTCCTCGCAAATCACATAAAATCCAACATCCGCGAACTGGAAGGTTGTCTGATAAGAATCGCCGCCCAGTCCTCGCTCGCCGGAGAGGAAATCACCCTGGAAACGACGAAAAAAATCCTGAAAGACCTCTTCCACGACGACGAAAGACCGATAACGATAGATTTCGTTCAAAAGACGGTATGCGAATTCTACAATATTACGATGGCGGACATAAAGGCGAAGAGAAGAACTAAAAATATCGCTCTGCCCCGACAGGTTGCAATGTACCTCTGCAAACAGGTCACGGACGCTTCCCTGAATGATATCGGTAAACATTTCGGCGGCAAGGACCATGCGACAGTCATCTATGCCTGCAAGCAGGTTGAGGAGAGGAAATCGAAAGACGAGACTTTCAACAGGATGATAGAAAATCTTCTTCAGAAGATCAAACATTAAGGAGGGGACATGAAAATAATCGTCTCTAAGGATGAAATTCTGGCAAAATTGTCCAATATCCAAAGCATAGTCGAGAAGCGGAATACCATGCCGGTATTGAGCCACTTTCTTTTGGATGCCGGAAAACAGGAATCCTTTATCGTTGCGACCGATCTTGACACCGCCCTCAAAGAACCCCTCCGGATCAAAGTTGAAAAAGAAGGGAAAATCTGTATTCCGGCCAGGAAGATGTTCGAAATTGTCAGAGAAGTAGATGCCGAGTTGGTATGCGAGTCCGTGGATGAACAGTGGTTGAAACTCAAGGCGGGAGCGAGTAATTTCAGACTTGCCTGTTTACCGGCGAAAGAATTCCCGGCGTGGCCCGGGATGGAAGACAAAGAGGAAATAGCCGTACCCTCGAAAATGTTATCGGACCTCATAGAGAAGACCGTTTATGCGGCGGGGGAAAGCGATACTAGGTACACCCTGAACGGACTTCTTTTTCATGTGGTTCCCGATGGTACAATAACCGTTGTAGGGACTGACGGGCATAGACTCGCGCTGGTCCACAAAACGATCGAGGGAGCCACAAAAGAAGAAAGAAAGCTGATCATACCGAGAAAAGCGGCCACGGAACTGCGGAAACTGATGGACAAATCAGAAGATATGGTCAGGATGACGCTATGCAAAAACCATGTGCTATTTTGCGTAGGAGAGATACAGTTTCTCACCAGGCTTATCGAGGGGACCTATCCCAATTATGAACAGGTAATCCCTGCATCCAACGAAAAAAAGGTGACGGTTTTGAGGGAGCCCTTCGAAAGAACTGTGAAGAGAGTAGCTATAATGTCCCGGGAGCGCTCAAACGCGATCAAGGTTGATCTTGCGGAAGATTTGATCACCGTCACGTCGTCGAATCCCGATCTTGGAGAGGCAAGGGATGAAATAGGGGTGGAATATAAGGGCGAGGACCTGTCGCTTGGGTTCAATGCCAGATATCTCATAGACATACTTGATGCGATGGGCTCCGAGAAGATACTCATGGAGCTCCAGGCCCCGCTCAGTCCGGTTCTAATCAAAGAGGAGACGGACCAAAATTACCTTTGTGTAATTATGCCTATGCGAATTTAGCAGGATGCTGAAAAAGTCCTGTATAGTCATTGCGTGGAGCAGTTTCTGCGACGAAGTAATCTCTAACCGCATGATTTCATTAGCTACGAGATTGCCGCGCCTCGCTCGCAATGACAGAAAAACAAATTTTTCAGCATCTTCTTGGATTTGCGCCGTGAGAAACATTGTTTTCCGGCCGGGAGCAAGATACATTTTCAATTGTGCGAACAGCCGGCATCATGCCACTGTGGAATGGCGAAGGTCTTATAACGGTGTTTAAGTTTTGGGTGGGACATAGAACGGTCTGCCGGCCGGACCGGCAGAGAAAATTTATATAGCGGTTCTTGATCAGTACCGGAAGAGAGAAAGAGGTATTACAGAGGAAAAATGGGAGAGAAAGAGAAAAAAAGGGAAGAGTACGGAGATTACGGCGCTGAAGACATAAAAATTTTGAAAGGTCTGAGCGCGGTGAGAAAAAGACCTGCGATGTATATAGGTTCGACCGGGCCGGAGGGTCTTCACCACCTGGTCTATGAAGCTGTAGACAACAGCGTAGATGAAGCTCTGGCCGGTTTTTGCAGCAGCATTAGCGTGATCCTTCACCATGACGGAAGCTGTACCGTAATAGACGACGGCAGGGGCATCCCCACGGGGCCTCATCTTGGTGACCCTGAGAGGCGTTCGGCCACCGAAGTCGTGCTTACGG
>JBECKU010000067.1:0-3760 GCA_040235385.1 Candidatus Sulfobium sp.
AGAGGATTTCCTCCTCGATACTGTTTTTGGGTATTTCGATATGAATAAGGATATCGGGTTTGATCCTGACCGCACCGAATAATGCGCTGAAAGGCTTGATGCCGAAGTCTGGGAGGTGGAGCTCCACATCGGCTGTATAAAGGGCGTTGTCCATTTTCTGCACAAAAAAGGATATATCGCGGTTCCGGCCGTGCATGGAGAGTGCTCCCCTGACCAGGTATTTCGAGTCCTCTTTTTTTACCGACGAAGAGGTCAGGAGAATATCCGGATAAGTTTTAGCATCGAGTACTTCTTCAACGATTCGCGCGTTTATTTCTTCCCTGTCTTTGGGATTCAGAAGATCGGGCCTCTCCTTTCCATTCTCCATTGCGCATTCGACGCGCAACGACCCAGCGTCGAAGAAAGCCCTGATCAAATGGTCTTTGCCGCCGACTTCAACGGCGAAAGATGTGACCTTGATCCGAAGATCGTGCGCAAAAGGAGAGAGGAGCCCTTCCTTGTAAGTAAATATCCGACACGCCGCTGAGGAATGGTCGAACCGCTGCACAGGCTGAGGTTGTCCGTTCATTCCCCCACCAAATCCCCAGCGAACCTCTCCAGGAGGTTGGCGAGATACTCAATGTCGATATAGTCTTCCGCACTGCTGTCAAAAAGGAGCTTGCATTCGGCATCGAACTCCTCATCGGTCATCCAGAAGGAAAGGTAGAGCGGGACGCGGGGCAGGAGTTCGAAGCGGCAACTGTAATCGGTCTTTACATCGCCTTCCGTTTCCTCTCCTCCCCTCTCCACGCAGCTCTTTTTCAATTCGCCCAGGCTATTTTTGAAGCGTTCTGCGATCTTCTTCTCGGCATTGTCCTGAAACGTCTTTACGTGGGTTGCCGTGCGGGGGAAATGCCCAAGCGTTACCCGTTCGCCTGTCAAAGGACTGCTTCCTTTCCTGCGCACATAATCATAGATGATTATCTTCGCCCATACATCCTTACAGTATGAGCCGTTCTCAAACAGGCCTGTCTTTCGCAATTCGTAAATCTGATCCGTCATCCTGATTCTGATCGCTTCTTTTCCGCCATCCGGAATATACGTACCTCCGGTCCTTTCAGCGGCTTCTCTGAAATCCAGACTGACCGCTTCTTCTTCCAGCAGTTTACTCACCTGCTCATAAGAGCTGGAAGAGTCCGGTGGGGATGCCGGCAACGGCAAGTTTTCTACGGTCACAAAAGGGCAGTCGGAGAGGTTTGCCTGCGACTTTTTTACCTTGATCGCAAAGGCCATACAAGTGGATTCTCCGCACTTTCCGCAGTTTGTTCCCGGAAGTTTTTTGTATATCTCAATCACGATAATCTCCGCTGATATCGGTATGTTTACCCTATCGTTGCATAACTGCTGTCACCTTGACGAGACCAATATGCCGGGAGGGCTTTGTTACGACACCTCTTATACTCATGGGCAGGTAATCGGGGCACATTTCCCGGATTACATTCCATGTGCGGTCCGCAAATGATAACAAACTCCGATTTAAGCCGTGTTTAAAGGCTTTCCGGCATGCCGGCCTCGTCTTAAAATGCAACTATAAGATTTATTTTACACGGATGAGTGGATATGATCGTTATCGCGAGGCACCGGAAGCTCCGATCATGCGCGGCCAGTTCTCGTCTGCCTTTTGGATATATTCCTGCTTGTCTCTTTCCCACAGGCTCTGGACGTCCTTGTTCAGGTTGAGGTATAGGCGCCCTTCGAATATGGTCCAGGCCTCCGGATCGATATCGACGGTCTTTCCCTGGCTTACCGCATAGGCGCAATAGCCGCCGTAGCGCGGCGCATACTTTTCGGGGTCTTTAATGAATGCGTCCCGGTGCTCTGCGCTCACAAACATCCATGTCGCCCCGTTCCATTCTGCGGTGAATTTCTTCGTCCCTTTGACGGGTCCATGGTCGGTAAAATATGCTACCGGGTCATATCCCTTGATCGCCACACCCTCCGGGGTTTTGTTTACCGGAGAAACAGAAGTGTTTTCTTTGCATCCCAGGGGGACGAACAGAAGGAAGACCAGCAGGATTAATCCTCGTGCTGAATACACAGACATAAATTATTGCCTCCCGTATAAAATTTTATGATCCGGCTGAGGCTTTCTGGATCTCTACATAATAAGCGGCTGCAAGAGCGGCGATGCACCCGTCGGCGGCTGCGATCACGATCTGGTTTGCGAATTTTTGTCTGAGGTCCCCGACAGCGAAGATGCCGGGGACGTTCGTCGCACACCTGTCATCGGTTATTACGAAGCCCTGTTCATTCATCCGGACCTCCGGAGGGATCAACTGATTATTCGGATCATACCCGATATAGATAAACACGCCGTCGGTCTGAAGTTGCCCCTTTTCCCCGCTCCCGGTATTTTCGAAAGACACGGCATTTACAGTGCCGTCGTCTCCTTTGATCTCGGTGATGACGGTATTCCAGATCACCTCGATCTTGGGGTCGGCCATTAGCCGGTCCTGGAGTATCTTGCTGGCCCTGAGTGTGTCCCTTCTGTGAACCAGATATACTTTCTTTGTTATTTTTGTCAAATAAAGCGCCTCTTCAACGGCAGAATCACCGCCGCCTACCACGACGACGGTCTTATTCCGGAAGAAAAAGCCGTCGCAGGTGGCACAATAAGAAACGCCGCTTCCGAGATATTCCGCTTCACCGGGGACCCTCAGCTTCCTTACACTTCCGCCCGCTGCGAGAATCAATGCCATTGTCCGGAACCTGGCGCCGCCGGCCAGGCAGACAGAGTGGAGGTCGGGCCCCGTCTTTATTTCCGCAACCTCCTCCTGGACTATGTTCAGCCCGAAGGACTCTGCGTGACGGACCATCTTTTCCGCAAGATCGAATCCGGTAATGCCTTCCAGCCCCGGATAGTTCTCCACATCTTTAGATATGGCGATCTGACCGCCGGGCGCGCCCTTCTCGAAGAGGACGGTTTTCAGCGCAGCCCTTTTGCTGTAAAGTCCGGCCGCAAGCCCGGCAGGGCCTCCACCGACAATAATCACTTCGTATGTTTCATCATCCGGCATTTTCTTGTTATCAGATAAGTTTCACCATAATCTCTTCCACGTTCCGATCAGGGCACGCAGATGTCGCGATTAATTAGGTAAGTCAAATATATCACAAAAGAAGCGTGACTTACATCCGGATATGTCCAAAAAAAATTCCCAGGAGGCAACGATGAAATATTCAGCACGCCGGTTTCGAAAAAATACTTTCTTTTCTCATCTGTCTCATTCTTTTTATTATCTTTTGTTGCGGTTCGGACTGTCAGCCTCTGGGTTCAACGCTTCTTTACACTCGTCATTGCGAGCGAAGCGAAGCAATCTCTTTTTCGCTGCTGAGATTGCTTCATCGATTCCATCCTCGCAATGACAAGAGAGTTATGACTCATTACACTAGCTGGTCCTGAGCGCTTCGACTATGTTCATTTTTGAGGCCCTGAAGGCGGGGAGGACGCCTCCTACAAAGCCCATGACCAGGGAAAAGGCCAGGGCTTTCCATGCGATTTCAAACGTAAGGGAAAAACTGAACGCAAGTTCGGAGAAGGTCTGCCAGTTCACGGTTGACACTGTGTAGAGTTGCAGGAAGGAGGCTAAAAAAAGGCCCGCGCATCCGCCTATGAACCCCAGGAGCAGGGATTCCATCAGGAAAGCCCCAAGGATGTTTCTTCTCTGAAACCCCAGTGCGCGAAGTGTTCCGACTTCGGCTGTACGCGTGGCCACCGCCGCAT
>JBECKU010000298.1:0-9463 GCA_040235385.1 Candidatus Sulfobium sp.
GCCCTGAATGTATCGGCGGCAGCGAGGATAACGGAATGCCCCTCATCCCTGAGTCTGCCGGCCAGCTTACCGATGGTTGTGGTCTTTCCGACCCCATTGACTCCGGCAGTAAGAATTACAAAAGGCCTCTCACCGAAGACTACAAGGGGCTTAGGAGTACCGAGGAGGGATACCATCTCACTCCTGAGGAAGTCTTTCACCGTGCCCACGCCCTTTATCTCGCCCCTGCCCGCTCTTTCTTTCAGTCTCTCAACTATACCGGTTGCGGTGTATGCGCCCACATCCGATAGAATAAGCGTCTCTTCAAGTTCTTCGAGGGACTGCTCATCGACTTCGTGGGCTGTAAAAATGGATTCAACCCTATCGACAAAACCTTTTTTTGTCTTGCTGAGCCCCTCCTTCAGTCTGTCAAAAAATCCCATTATTCACCTCTTTTTAAATATCGTTAATAGTATCGCAGGAATCAATTTCTTGTCAAAAGGAAGGAAAGACTATTCCGCTGTTAAAAACCCATGCTCTTGCGTGAAGGCTAATCATTCGCCCGCGAAGTTTTCGAAGTTAGTTGATCTTGTATAATATGTTAATGAAAAACCCTTATCAGTTCATTATCCCCCGGCTGAACGGCGATAAGATCAAGGCTGACTTCGATTATTATCGATCCCTGGTAAAAAAAGGCGTCGCCGGTTTCATTATTTTTGGCGGGAAGCTCGGACAGGTCAGAGCATATGTAAAAAAACTTCAGGATGAAGCGGACCTTCCGCTTATAATCTCCTCGGACCTGGAACGCGGTCTCGGCCAGCAGATCGAAGGAGGAACATCTTTCCCTCCCGCCATGGCGATCGTAAGCGCGATGAGAGATAGGAGAAAGGCATCTGACACTAGCAGGCTGTGGAGGATGATCGGGAAAGCGAAACTCCCAATTCTGAGGAGCTCGTTCAGGGCGGTCGCGGAAGAAGCCCGCTATGCGGGCATAAACACAATCTTCGCACCGGTGCTCGACATAAACACAAACCCCGAAAACCCGATCATCGCGGCGAGGGCGTTTGGAGAGGACAACGATACGGTGGCCTTTTTTGGATGTGAGATGATCAAAGTGCTCCAGAAGGAAGGTGTCGCGGCCTGCGCCAAGCATTTTCCCGGACACGGCGACACGTCCGTTGATTCCCACCTAACACTGCCGGTAATAACGAAAGGATTGCAGCAACTGGTCCGCAACGAACTCCGGCCTTTCAGAAAGGCGGTGGAAGCAGGAGTCAGCATGATCATGTTGGGCCATCTCAAAGTGCCGGCGATCGATCCCTCAGGTCTGCCTGCTTCGTTCTCGAAGCGCACGGTAGAATACCTTCGGAACAATATGCGATATCAAGGCATACTCATTACCGATGCAATGGACATGAAGGGGCTGGGCGGTTATTCGGAAGATGAGGCATGCCTGACGGCCCTGCGCTCGGGCGTCGATCTGCTGCTTCATCCGTCGGATCCGGACAAAATCGCGCTTTCTCTCGAAAAAGAAGCTGACGCCGCTGATGCCGGTCGCGTGACATCGTTTCGGCGCGGACTTCGGAAGACCCTGCCGGCAGACCGGCCCGATTTTCTAAAACATGCGGAAACGTCCCGGGAGATCACCCGGCGGGCGATCAGGGTGCAGGGGGCTATTGATACGGATAAGATCCCTTTTCTCATCATCCTGAATGACGAATATGAAGACAGGGGAAGACCTTTGATTAACAAGTTAAAGACAATACTTCCCGAAACGCGGCATCTCGTTATAAGACAGGGATCAGATATTCCAGAAGGTGTTCCGTCGCCGGACAAATACACGGTGGTAGGGATTTTTTCCGATACCCGCGCCTGGAAGGGAGGATCAAGCGTCTGGCTTCAGACAACACTTTCCCGCCTGGAAGAGACTGCAGGCATCTTTATATCCTTCGGGAGTCCCTATCTGCTTAAACCTGTCGAGGGACCTGTAAAAATATTTGCATATTGGGACCACCATTCCGCACAGGAAGCCGTAGCGGACATAATAGGACAAAGAATAATCCAATCCTGTTAGATTCCCATCTTCCGAAAACTGTTTCTTTTTTTCTCCTTTTTTGAGAAAATCTCATTAATCACTCATAAGATAAATCTTGCGTAAACTGACAAGAATATTAACCACCGGGACACTGAGACACAGAGAAAAGCCTTTATGATTGTTTAATTATATTCCCTCCGTGCCTCCGTGGAGAAATTCTCTTTGCAGTTCAGGACTCTAAGGAGAAAAAATATGAAAGCGCTGGTAACGGGCGGTACGGGTTTCATCGGAAGCGCCGTCGTCGACTGTCTCATCGAGGCAAACCACAGTGTAAGGATTTTTTCGAGAAAAGATCATATCCCGGAAAAGCTGAAGGGGTGGGACGCGGAAGTTTTCAGGGGTGATCTGGAAAACCCGGGCTCCGTCGCCGATGCAATGTCCGGTATGGACATCTTTTATCACATTGGCGAGATAAAGAATGTAACAAAGGCCGCTTCCGAAAAGAATGTTAGACTTATGGAACATATCCTGGCAGCCCGCGAAAAGACAGGGGTCAGGCGTCTCGTCTTCGCGAGTTCCATAACCGTTTCGGGAATACCGTCCGTGACGCCCGCCGATGAAAACACACCGCCTGAAACCATACTCAAAGATCATTACACCTCTTACAAACGGAGGTGCGAAGAGCTCATCTCGTCGTCTCCGGACAGGGAGTATTCCATTGTCAGGCCTGCTCCTGTTTACGGGCCCGGATCGCGGTATCTGTCCCGGCTGATAAAAACACTCGAAAAAATAGGCCCCCTCGGACTGCCGTTTATCGGAAGCGCAGAAAACAACGCCCCGTTGATTTATGTCAAGGATCTCGCACGGGCCATCTTCCTCGCGGGCTTCAGGGAGGCTGCGGCGGGTCAGACGTTCAACCTTACCGATGGTTTCCTTCATAGCTGGTTCGATTTCTTTAATGAGATCGCAAGGAACCTCGGCAAGAAACTGCGGATACTCCCGTTACCTCCGATACTTCTGAAACTCCCCGCCTTACCCCTGGATCTTTTTTCAGGTTTTTTCGGTATGGAATTAGATCCCGTCAGTTATCTCAATTATTTTTCGAGAAATATCTCCTTTGTCAATAACAAGGCTCGAGAACTGCTATCATGGGAGCCTGAGTATAATTTGGAGAAAGGGATCAGGGAAATGATGATAAGCTATCGTGAGGAGTAATATTCCCGGAGGAAAAAAACCCATGATTTCATCCACGATCGCCTCAAAGAAATTTGTTTTTTACATGCTTTTGCTGTCACTGTTTATCACGACCCCTATGCCTTTGATCGCCGAAGAAAATACGGAAGAAGAATCCATGAACAGGGGATCAGTCTATTTCGGTGATGAGGATTACGTAAATGCAATCAAGGCATTCCTGCGGGTCATCAGGCTGAACGCATCAAATGAAAATGCATATAAGCTGCTCGGGATATCTTATCTGAGACTTGGAGACAACGATGTCATGACCGATCCGGAGACGCTCTCAAAGGCCGAGGACGCCTTTAAGAATGCCCTGAGACTGAATTCCGGCAATGCCGAAGTCCATTATAATCTGGGGCTGACTTATCTCGCGCTTTACGAAAAAGATGCAGCCGTCCGGGAGCATGAAATACTCGAAAGGATCGATCATAAACTTGCGGAAGCGCTTCTCGCAAGAATAAACGATTTCAAAGCCCCTAATGTATATAGAAAGACCGGAGAAATCTTAAGCCGGAACTTGAATGTGATCATCGTCGGTCGACAGGTTCTCGTACCCGTCACACTCAGCCATGGCGGCACTGCAGTCGATGCCCTCCTTCTTCTGGACACCGGGGCATCGATCACAACGATCAACTGCGAGATTGCATCCCGTCTGAATATGGACCTGGACAAGGCCCCCCGGACATTGGCGCAGGTCGTGGGCGGCGGGTTGGTTGAGGCAAAACTGGTTATGCTGCAATCTCTTGCGGTCGGACCTCATGAAAAAAGCGATTTCCAACTTGCAGTCATCGAACACAGGGGACCGCCGGTAAATTTCGAAGGCCTTCTCGGAATGGACTTCCTGAGGGACATCAGGTACCACATAGACTTCGACAGACGCGTTATAGAATTCGGCTCCCGGTGAACTAAGTGCTATGAGCTATAACGCTCATGGCTCCCCGCATGCCCTGCCGCGCAGGTGGAAGAAGAACTTAAGCCCCTTCTTCACCTTATCGGAAAAAATCTTCGCTGCCAGCACGTCACCCGCCACTTTTTTGTTTATCTCTCCGAGGGTGGGATAGGGATGAACTGCCGGGGCCAGTTTTGTGAGACTGACGCCCCCTTTAAAAGCCGCGACCCATTCGCTGATCAGCTCTCCCGCATGGGCCCCCAAAATCTGCACCCCGACCGGCTTTTCCTTTTCATCAAGGATCATCTTGATCTTTCCGGTCGTCTCACCTGCGGCGACTCCCCTGTCGTTATTCCTGAAGTGTTCCGTCCATACGGAATAAGCTATCCCGGCCTGCCGCGCCATCGTCTCGTTCATTCCTATGCTGGCAAGCTCGGGATCGGTATAAGTACACCAGGGGAGATAGGTATAATCGGTCTTTCTCGGCAGATGGAAGATCGCGTTGCTGACGACGATGCTGCCCTCATATCCTGCGGAATGGGTGAAGAAATACCCCCCGATTACATCCCCTGCACCATATATATGTTTTCGGCTGGTCCTCAACCTGTCGTCTACCTTAACGCCCCCCCTGTCATAATCGACACCTATATTTTCCAGCCCAAGCTCGCCGGCATTGGGGGTCCTGCCGGTGGCGACGAGTATCGTCTCGGCCTGAAGAGAGAGAATTGCACCTTCGTTCGTTCTGACAGTCAGTTCCCTTGTGCTTCCCGTATCGCGCGCATTCATCACTGCCGCATTCAGATAGAATTTTACTCCCTCTTCGGACATCACATCCATGATCGCATCGGCCATATCCTTGTCTTCCTTGTTTAGTATTTGTCCGTCGCGCTGGATAACCGTGACTTTTGTCCCGAGACGGCAGAAGGCCTGTGCCATCTCGATCCCGATCGGACCTCCACCGATGACGATCATGGAGGAAGGGAGCTTATCGAGATAAAATATTTCCTTATTGGTGATATACGGTGTCTTGTCCAGACCTTCGACCGGTGGTATGAACGGAGAGGAGCCCGTCGCCAGCACCCATTTGCCTGCTGAAAAGGTCTTCCCGTTCAGCCTTATCGAGTGTTCGTCCGTAAAAACCGGTTCGCCGAACTCGACCCTGGCCCCCAGACCGCAAAACCGCTCCTCGGAGTCATACTCTTGAATGACGCTTATCACATCCTTTATTCTCTTCGAAACGTCCCTGAAATCGACCGGCTTAAGATCGACTTCAGGAAGTCCGAATTCTTTCGCCCTTTTCATGAGATGATATGCATTGGCGGAAGTGATAAGGGTCTTGCTGGGGACGCAGCCGAAATGGAGACAATCCCCGCCGAGCTTCCCGAATTTGTCCACAAGCAGTGTTTTCGCCCCAAGCTGGGTCGCGCCTGCGGCGATCGTCAGCCCTGCAGATCCTCCTCCCAGAATACCGATATCGAAATCAAATTCGGCCATGAGCATCCTCCTCATTTATTTGTCATTTCTTCTGTTTTGGGCTTGCCGGCTCTCATCCTGTACCAGTTAAGCGCCTTTTTAGCGGCAAGGGGGAAAACGCCGAGGATCACGAATGAAATGATCAGGCCGGGAGAAAATATGCCCGAAACCGATTCTATCTCGCCGAGTTCCTTGCCGGCATTGACATATACGATAGTACCCGGGAGCATACCAACCTGGGATACCAAGTAAAACATACTCAGTCTCATTTTCGAGAGCCCCATAACAAGGTTTATCACCCAGAAAGGAAAAACGGGGATCAGTCTCAGTGTAAAGAGATAGAAGGCCCCTTCCCGCTCGACGCCTTCGTTGACTTTTCTGATCTTATCACCGAATTTATTTTGCACCCAGTCGCGGAGCAGGAAACGTGATACGAAGCATGCCAGAGTGGCCCCGACAGCGCTAGAGAAAGATACCGCAACCGTCCCGACCCATAACCCGAAGAGTGCCCCGCCTGCCAGGGTCATAACCGCGGCCCCGGGCAGGGAAAGAGATGTAATAAAGATATAACTGAGCATATAGGCAGTGATCGCAATGGCCGTATGCTCCTCGTAGAACATCTGGAATTGCTCCTGGGACTCCTTGAGATAGGAAAGTTTCAAATACTGACCCAGTCCTAATAACTTGAACGCGGCGATAACACCCAGCAAAACCAGAACAATGATGATCTTCTTAATAAGTTTCTTATTCATGAACTGTCGTTTTCAGATGATTACCGCCCACGCT
This sequence comes from Candidatus Sulfobium sp., assembly GCA_040235385.1. GTDB lineage: Bacteria > Nitrospirota > Thermodesulfovibrionia > Thermodesulfovibrionales > UBA6898 > JBECKU01. The sequence continues at coordinate 6,399 of JBECKU010000298.1, forward strand.
CCGTTGTCAAGAAGCAGCACATGTGCTATAAATGAGAAAAAAGCGAGTGCTTTTCTCAGTCATTTGTTTACATTATACAGACTTATGCAGATGAGGCAATATTTTGCGGCACAAAAACATGCGCTTTCACAGATAGAGACAATGTATAAGAAAATCAGCGATTACGGGATAATAGGAAATCAGAAATCGGTTGCTCTTATAGCGCTGGACGGCTCTATAGACTGGCTCTGTCTTCCCTACATTGATTCCCCGAGCGTCTTCGCGGCACTGCTGGACGAGAAACGGGGCGGGTTTTTTCGAATCTCTCCTGCCCAGGAATGGGATTCGGTTGCTAGCTACATGCACAATACGAACGTACTCATGACTACATTCAGGACGAGGACCGGCATCATGAGAGTTACCGATTTCATGCCCGTGATACCCGGCGAAGCCGGAGACGAATATCAGGAACTCTACAGGCTTTGTGAGGTCGTGAAAGGCGAAGTCGCCGCTGAGATGGTCTTTTATCCCCGTCCCGATTACGCGCGCGCGAAAACATCGCTCGAAACATTGAAGGGAAAAGTCCTGGTCCGTGAAGACGGCAAAGACGTAATCGTGCTGTCCTGCACTCGCGATATCGGGATCGGGAGCGACACGGTTGAAGCGGTATGGAATTTATCCGAGGGCGAGGAAGTATGGTTTCATCTCGGATATCATCAGGATTTTTCTGAATCGTTTTCTGCTGAAAAGGCTGATCTGTCTCTCCAGGAAACGCTCTCCTACTGGAGGCAATGGCTTAAAAAAAGTGAAACCGGCCGTACGGTGGATCTGTATATCTATCAGGATATGGTGAACCGCTCGGCGCTCACTCTAAAGCTTCTTTTTTTCAACCCCGTGGGGACGATCGCCGCAGCCGCGACGACGTCCCTGCCGGAAGCAATCGGCGGCGTCAGGAACTGGGACTACCGGCACACTTGGATAAGAGACACGTCGCTCACGCTGCAGGCGCTCTTCGGTTTGGGCCACCTGTCCGAAACAGAGGGATATCTCAGATGGATCGAAACACTGGTTTCGCAGCACGGAGCCGATCGCCTCCAGATAATGTATGGACTCCGGGGTGAAGAAATCCTGACCGAGGAGGAGCTTTCCCATCTCGACGGGTATAAAGGTTCCCGCCCCGTAAGGATAGGCAACGACGCATCGAATCAGAAACAACTCGACATCTACGGTGAGATCATGGACGCGGCGCTCAAAATCTCAGACTACATAGGGAAGATTGACAGTAAGACCTGGTCTTTCCTCCGGGCTATCTGCGATTACGTGTGCGGACATTGGAAGGAAAAAGACAACGGGATATGGGAGATAAGGGGGGGACTCTATCATTTTGTATATTCAAAAGTCATGTGCTGGGTCGCACTCGACCGGGGACTGACAATCGCCCGCAGGTACGGGTTTCCGGCAGACCTTAAAAGATGGGAAAAGAGCGCAGGAGAGATAAAGGAAGAAGTCCTTGAAAAAGGCTGGAATAAGGAAAAACAGTCCTTTGTGCAGCATTATGAAACGGATGTCCTCGATTCGAGCCTGCTGCTGATACCCATCGTCGGTTTTCTCCCCTATGAGGACCGCCGCGTTGTTTCCACGCTGGAGTCGATCAGGAGGGAATTGTCCCATGAAGGTTTTCTCTACCGGTATATGACCGATGATGGTCTGCCCGCAGGGGAAGGTACGTTCCTCCTTTGCTCATTCTGGCTGATCACGAATCTGATCGCTCTCAATGAACTGGAAGAGGCCGAGATGCTCCTCAACCGTCTCGGGAAAGCCGCCAATCATCTCGGATTGTTTTCCGAAGAATATGACTTCAGTTGGAATGAAGCGCTCGGGAATTTTCCGCAGGCCTTCACCCACATCGGATACATCAACAGCGTGATGGAATTATGCCAGGCAAGAGAAAAGATACTCGTTGAAGATAAAAAGTCTTCCCTTGGAGCTCTTCTCGCCGGTGACCTCATTCTGAATAAAGGAAAGCCTGATGAGAGGGCGGAACTGGAAGAATCTGCAAAAAGGCTGAAAAAGTCCATGAATATCCTCAGAGGCGCTTTTTTCGATACGAAGAGGGGAAGGGTCGCCTACGAGAGAATGGCAGGCTCTAACGCGTACAGGGAATACGTGAAATTAAGCAGCGACTTGCATAGTATGGACCTCTCTCTGTTAAAGCGCAGGGAGGCGCAAATCGCTTTCTGGATCAATCTTTATAATGTGATGGTGATCCACGGTGTCATAGAACTGGGGGTGAAGGATTCGGTAAAAGAGGTAAGAAACTTTTTCACCAGGGTAAAATATCGGATAGGGGAGATGGTGTTCAGCCTGGAAGACATAGAACACGGCATATTGAGAGGAAACAAACGACCGCCCCATTCTCTCTTTCCCCGCTTCAAATGGAATGACCGCAGAAGTGCTTTTTCCATAAGCCCGATGGACCCACGCATTCATTTCGCCCTGGTCTGCGCATCGTCTTCGTGCCCTCCGATTGAAGTCTACACGGAAGAGGACCTCGACCAGGAACTTTCAATCGCGGGAAAGACGTTCCTGAACGGGGGTAGTATCCTGATCGACAGGGAAACCGGCCGCGTCTCCCTCTCGCGTATCTTCAAATGGTACGGCGGGGATTTTGGACAAACCGGGACGGACATTCTCAGATATATCGCTCCATATATGTATGATGAGGAAGACAAAAGATACCTCGAAGAGAGGGCCGATAAACTGAAGATATCTTATCAGGATTATGACTGGAGGCTGAATAAATATTGACGATGAAGAAAGAACTAACCCGGATTAGTCGTCCACAATGGCGACCACGAAAGGACATAATATTTTCGCTTTAGTCTCCTCAGGCGACTCGCCGAGGCGAGCGAATCCGCCCGGGACGGACATTCCTGGCTGCCGGCAGGCAAGCGCTCAGACACTATGTCCTTTCGGCATCGTTGAAAATCCATGAATAAAGTGTGATAAGAGCAACGACGAAACAACGGGCAACACATAAGAAACAAACGCCGAGCAGTGAGCATTGAGAGCTATCAGCTATGAGC
>JBECKU010000339.1:0-7128 GCA_040235385.1 Candidatus Sulfobium sp.
GGCAATGATTCCGGTCAATCCACTTGTCATAGATCGACGTTCAGCCAAATGTTTATTTCATCAAAATGTAGGACAAAACCTTACAAAAAAAACAGCAAAATCTTACAAAAAAAAGAGAATTTCAGGAATTGGAATCGTTATGAAAGCATATTAAAATTTGATCAAAGTCAACCTGTTTGGTGACTATGCCGATTTAATCATTTTTAAAGGAGGCAGAGAGATGAAGAGACAGTGGAGTAGCATTGCGGTTTTGTTGGTAGTCCTTGCTTTAGGTATGAGCCTATTTGCCAGCTGTGCTGCGATGACCGGCAAGACAGCTGGGGAGACGGTAGATGATGCAACGATTACGACGAAAGCAAATGCGATCATCGTGGACGATCCCTCGGCGGCTTACCTGAAGATCGATGTGGATACAAGGCAAGGGGACGTCAGGCTGAACGGGATTGTCCCCGACAAGGCTACGGAAGATCGTATTGTCGAGAGGATCAAGGGCATCCGGGGCGTAAAATCGGTCGAAAGCAACCTCAAGATCGAACCGAAAAAATAACAGGTGAAAAACATTTCCGGTGTAATTTAATAAGAGCGCCGGTGCAGGAAAGGGGGCGGTTATGCTCTACTGGGCGGTGGTTTTCTTCATAATAGCGATCGTTGCGGCAGCTTTAGGATTCGGAGGGATCGCAGGGGCCTCAGCAGGCATCGCGAAGATCCTGTTCTTTATTTTCATCATCGTCTTTGTTATCTCGCTGATCGCGGGGGTTGTAAGGCGTCCGCGATAAGGTAATAGGGCGATGAGAAGTAGACTAAAGTGAAAATCGCACAAAGGAGGTTTAAGATGGCATTGATGAAAAAAATACTTTTGCTGATCGGCAGCTTCTTACTGGTTTTTTCTTTCGCAGCCTGCGAGAAGGAAGGGCCGGCGGAGAAAGCGGGTAAGAAGGTGGATGAATCGGTAGAGAAGACGAAAGAGAAGATGGAAGAAGCCGGCGAAAAGATGGAGGAAACAGCCGAAAAGGCCGGGAATAAAATGGAGGAAGCCGGCGAAGAGGCAAAAGAGGCGGTACAAAAATAAGAACGTCTTTATCTTTTGCATTTTCTTTTCGGAGGCGGGCAACATCCCTAAACACTAACCCGCTTAGGAAAGGACATCGCTGGGCGGTGCGTTCTCGATCATTCTTACGCCGGACACGATAAAGAACGTTGACCTGAAGAAGAGGAGGTGATCCCGTGTCTGTTGCCCTGGAGCCGGTAGTTGCGTTGATCGCAGGAATTCTGATCCTTGTCGTGCCGAGGCTTCTGAATTATATAGTCGCGATCTACCTGATCATTATAGGAATAATGGGTCTCGTCCGGTAACGGTTCAAGTCTGACTAAACGAATGAGATTAACAGAAAGGAGATCGATCCTTATGAATAAGCGCAATGTTGTTGTTTTTGCACTTTGTCTCAGTGGGTTGTTATTTGCCTGTGCAGGACCCGCTGAACGCGCTATGCTGGAAAAGCCGGATTTGGTGGTAAGCTCTTTCCAGACAACTTCTCCGCTTGTAGTGAGTCCGCAAGGCGGCGTTGAAGTCCCGGTGCGCGTTATCGTGAGGAATCAGGGGAACGCCCCGGCCGGGATATTCAAGGTAGGAATAGAATATACGGGTCCGCAGGGGACTAGTGTTGTTCCTTTTTCGGTCCCCGACCAGACGGACCTCTGGTACCCGCTTACAAAACTGCCTCTTGCGCCAGGTGGTGAAATTGTGTTCGATGGTAATGTCGTGTTCCATCCGCTCTTGCGGGACCGGACCGTATCCATGTATGCAACAGCGGATAGTTGTGTAGGGGATGAGGCCATGCCGACATACTGCCGCGTCGACGAGAGCAACGAGTTCAATAATAAGTCGGGGCCTTTGTCGGTGGCGCTGCCGTAAGACTAATGAAGATGTCGATCCTAATGCTTTAGGTTTCCTGTGAAAGGGCGAAGGTAAGCCGGAATTTGGTTTATCAGTTTTGAGGATGTCAAATTATCCTAACTATCGAGGAGGAAGACAATGAAACGGCTGATGGTCTTAATCGCAGCTCTTTTCGTGATAGTTTCTCTTTATGCGTGCAGCAGCCGGGCGGGAAGTGCCGGACTGGGCGCCATCGGAGGCGCAGCGGCAGGCGCCGGCGGATATGAATATCATTTGAATAATCAGATGAACAAGGTCGAGGAAGATTACAGGGCCGGAAGGATAGACCAGCGAGAATACGAAATACGAAAAGACCAGATCAGAAGAGATTCTCTAATAAAGTGATCCTTGCTGAGTTACCGGGACCTTTCTGGTATAAGCGACTCATCGGACTTTCCGGCGACCGTCACCTCTGCAATAACCGGCAGATGATCGGACGCAATGCGAGCGAGGGGTGATCGGTACGCTTTTGCACCAAGTAAATTTTCAGCAGGCGAGACCCAAATCCTGTCAAGGGTCAGCAAAGGGAACAAAGACGGAAACGAGCGGACTGTAGCAGGCTTTCCCATTCTGGCCTCGAGACTGCGGGTTACGGGGCTTCGGGGAAACCATTCATTTACGTCTCCCAGGAGAATGACGGGCGGACCGGAAGGTTGTTCGGGAATGATTTCGAGAAGTCGCTCTATCTGACGTTTTCGCTCCATCGGCCACAGTCCCAGGTGAACTACAAATATACGGATGGTCATATCGCCCACGATGATATCGGCGTCGATCACTCCGCGCGGCTCGAAATCGCCGAGGCTGATATCATGGAGCCTTACTTCACCGATGGGGAAGCGACTTAAAAGGGCATTGCCGTACGTCCCGTGGATGCTGCGCATCGTCGGGCCGGCGACAGCCGCGTACATCCCGGTCTTTGCGGCTATGCGGCTTAACCCGCCTGATATGGGGGAGAGCGAATCGGAAAAGACTTCCTGGAGGGATATGATATCGGCATCGAGCGCGGTGATTACTTCCGCTATACGGTCAGGGTCTTTTCTAAAATCCAGGCCTTTGCTTTTATGGATATTGTACGACGCTATGTGTAAGGGGCGTTTCCCTTCAATGACGGCCTTCCGTGCGGCGGATGAAATAACAGAATCCGAACATGTCCATTTCTCTATGCATGTTTCGCCGGGCATGAGCACAACAGGCATTCTGGGAGGCATTTGAACCCGGATACCTGCAAGTGAATAAAAAGATGAAGCAAGTGTAAAGGTGAATATCAGTGCGGCCAAAAGGCTATTAATTTTCACTTTGAGGCTGATCTCTCTGCTCCTTTCCTTGACTGTTCCGGATTCGTTAAAATTCCGGTACTTTTTTATTTTACCCCATTTTGAAAGGTTAAAACCCGGCTGGCTTTTATTATACAAAAACTTGTTGCACTTAAGGACGGGACTGGATGGACTCTCTTGATTCCCCCTTACTCGAGCAGGCAGATTTTATACTTTGATTTAGTTCTTGATAATTTTCTGAAAGCATACTAAAGTAATGGCGGGGAACTTTATCGCATTGGTTACCCAGGGTATCGCAAGGCATAAAGGATTTCAGCCATTATATGACGGATCGGAATGACAGATATCTCACCTATTTAACGATTGTTCTTTTTCTTGCGTTCGCACTCACTTTTTTCAATCTCACCCTGAGCTTCGGAAACTGGATTTTCGACTTTTTCACTCTCTACAAGAGTCTTCCTGTCTCTGAGTTTCTTATTAATGTGAACTTCCTAATATTGTTAGGGCTGTTGTGGATCTTATACCGCCGATGGCGCAACGAGGTCGCCGAACGCAGAGAAAAAGAAGAGGCCCTGCGCGCCCTGCAGAAGGCCGTGGAAAACATGCAGATAGGAGTCACGATCTCTGACCCGAAAGGAAAGATTCTCTATATCAACCCGGCAGAAGCGGAAATGCACGGCTATAAAGTGGAAGATCTCATCGGGAAAGACGCCAGAATACTCGGTCCCCCCGAGATATGGAAACCTATGTCGCAGCCGGTGATGAAAAGATTCAAACGTGAGACGACGAATGTCAGGAAGGACGGCAGCACTTTTCCCGTCCAGCTTATGTCGGATGTCGTTACCACTTCCGAAGGCGATGTATTTGCGGTCATCACGACCTGCGAAGACATCACCGAAAGAAGAAAAAATGAGGATACGATCAGACAATTGGCTTTTTATGATTCTCTCTGCGGCTTGCCGAACCGTGCCCTCTTCAACGACCGGCTGGTCCAGGAATTGGCAAAGGCCCGACGTCACAGGGGATTGCTTGCCGTTATGTTTATCGACATCGACCGTTTCAAGATCGTGAACGACACGCTGGGGCATACGGTGGGCGATCTTCTTCTAAAGGCCGTATCCGAGCGACTGAAGACAGCGATCAGGGAGAGCGATACTGTCAGCAGACTGGGAGGCGACGAATTCATTATGCTTTTCCCGGATATCGGCCGTGTTGAAGACATTTCTTCTGTTGCAAAAAAGATTCTGAGGAAGCTGTCCCAGGTCTTCCTGATCAATGAAATGGAAGTATTTATCACGGCAAGTATGGGTATCAGCTTTTTCCCCGAGAGCGGCGACGATTTGGAAGCCCTTATCAGGAACGCCGATGCGGCGATGTATTACGCCAAGGAGCAGGGCAGGAATAATTACCAGTTCTACGATTCTGCAATCAGTCAAAACGCCGTTGAAAGGGTGAAGTTACAGAGTAATCTCCGCAGGGCGCTGAAGCAAAACGAGTTCCTGATGTATTATCAGCCGCAGGTCGACCTGAGGAGCGGCAGGATTGTGGGTGCGGAAGCGCTCGCCCGCTGGCAGCATCCCGATTACGGGCTGGTGGGCCCGAAAAAATTCGTCCCTCTTGCAGAGGAGGCCGGGCTGATATCATCCATTGGAGAATTCCTGCTTTTTACTGCCTGCGCCCAGAACAAGGCCTGGCAGGAAGCGGGGTTTTCTCCGATCCGTATGGCGGTCAATATTTCGACATATCAATTGGTCCAAAAAGGCTTTCTGAAATTCCTGACGACATTACTGAATGAAGTCGGCCTGGAGCCGAAATATCTTGAACTGGAATTTACGGAGAGCGTTGTCCTGCAACATTCGGATCTGATCACGGAAGCGCTTGATGAGCTTGCATCTCTCGGCATACAGTGTGCCGTGGACGATTTCGGCACGGGTTATTCCGCATTGAGTTATCTTAAATACCTCCCCCTGCAGAGGCTTAAACTGGACCAATCGTTTGTAAGCGCTCTTACCATAGACCCCAACGACGAAGCGATTTCGAAGGCCATTATCGCCATGGCGCATGACCTGAATCTCAGTGTGACGGCCGAGGGGGTGGAAACAGTACAGCAACTTGAATTTTTGCGCGCAAAGGATTGTGACGAAGCGCAGGGTTTTCTTTTCAGCAGGCCCCTTCCGGCGAAAGACTTTGTACAGTTGCTGATCGAGGAAGGAATGGTGGAAAAGGGGATCTTTCCGGCAGAGTTACTCTCGCTGAATCCTGCGAAATCCGAAAACGATCCTCAAAAGAATTAATTATCTGTTTAAGACTTTTGCGGCGTCCTTTGCGAAGTAAGTAAGAATGAGGTCGGCCCCCGCGCGCTTGATGGATGTCAGGACCTCCATCATGACCCGTTCCTCGTCGATCCAGCCGAGTTTCGCGCCGGCCTTGATGAGAGAATATTCACCACTGACATTATAGGCTGCAACAGGCAGGTCGGCGATTTCCTTTACATCTGAAATGATGTCGAGGTACGTCATGGCGGGTTTGACCATCACTATATCAGCGCCCTCCTCGATGTCTAGTGCGACTTCCTTCAGCGCCTCCCTCCTGTTTCCGGGGTCCATCTGATAAGACCGTCGGTCGCCGAACTGTGGAACGGACTCAGCCGCGTCCCTGAATGGTCCGTAAAATGCTGAGGCGTATTTGGCGGCATAACTCATAATAGGGACACCCGAAAAACCTTCGTCGTCAAGCGCGAGCCTTATCGCCTCCACTCTGCCGTCCATCATGTCGGAGGGCGCCACCATGTCGGCGCCCGCCCTGGCATGGGAGACGGCTTCTTTGGCGAGCAGCTCCAGGGTAGGGTCGTTCTTCACGTCTCCGTCCTCTATGATCCCGCAGTGTCCGTGACTTGTATATTCGCACATGCATACGTCGGTAATTACATAGATCTCGGGGACTTTGTTCTTGATGGCCTTTATCGCCTTCTGCACGACACCTTGAGGATCGTATGCGCCTGAACCGATATCGTCTTTCTGCTCGGGTATGCCGAAGAGGATAACCGCCGGTATTCCGAGGGAATGGACTTCTTTGGCGTGCTTAACAATCCTGTCGACGGATTCCTGGTAACATCCGGGCATAGATTGAATCTCTTTCCGGACATTTTTTCCGTAAGTCGCGAAAAGAGGATAGATCAAATCATCGGGAGAAAGGGAGGTTTCCCTCACCATTCCCCTGATGATCTTGTCTTTTCTGAGTCTCCTCGGTCTCTGATAGGGAAACATTTCAGGCGGAGCTTATCCGCAGGAACTGCAGCCCGAACCGCAGGAAGAAGGGGGCTCATTACTATTGACCACAAAGCCCTCTCCCTGGGGGGTCTTTACGTAATCGATTTCCTTGTTGCTGAGGCTTTCCGAGGCGTCTTTGTCCACGAATACCTTGAGACCGTTTTTTTCAACGGTCTCGTCTCCCTCGGAAGCTGTTTCGTTTATGTCCAAACCGAAGCTGGGGCCACAGCACCCCGCACCATGTATGAATATTCTCAGTCCCCATCCTTCTTTGCCTTCCGCTTTCAAGAGATCCTTTGCCTTCTCTGCGGCCACGTCAGTTATCTCTAGCACACTAAACCTCCACTGATAAATTTGCTAAGTTTAGGATAAGGGAAAAACAGGTTGAAAAGCAAGCTAAACCGCTTCTTCCCCCCGCTGCCCGGTCCTGATCCTGACCGCTTCCTCAATGGGAAATACGAAGATCTTACCGTCGCCGATCTTGCCGGTTTTACCTGTCGTTTCGAGGACCTCTACGACATTTCCAGAGATGTTGTCCGGGACCACGACCTCGACCTTTATTTTTGGAATGAAGTCGACCACGTACTCCGCTCCCCTGTATAGTACCGTGTGTCCTTTCTGCCTGCCGAACCCCTTGACCTCGGTGATGGTC
>JBECKU010000015.1:0-5055 GCA_040235385.1 Candidatus Sulfobium sp.
GTTATGCTCATCTGGTTTTTCGTCTTAACGGTGTCCGGTATTGTACACATATCGAAAAATTCCGCTGTATATGCCGCCCTAAACCCGTACTATGCGTATCGCTTTTTTGAAGTTCACGGGTTCGGAAGTTTATTTATTTTAGGCGCGGTTTTTTTGGTTGTGACCGGGGGAGAAGCTCTTTATGCCGACATAGGCCATTTCGGCCGCACTCCTATACGGCTGGCCTGGTTTACGATAGTGCTCCCAAGTCTCCTTTTGAATTACTTCGGTCAGGGTGCATTATTGTTAAAAGATGCTTCCGTCGCATATAATCCTTTTTACCATTTATCCCCTTCATGGGCCCTTTATCCCATGGTCTTTTTAGCCACCATGGCTACGGTCATCGCGTCGCAGGCCATCATCTCGGGGGTATTTTCCCTGACGTTTCAGGCGCTGCAACTCGGTTTCATACCACGAATGAAGATCGAGCATACTTCCGAGGAAGAAAGAGGACAAATTTATATCCCTCGGGTAAACTGGATACTGTTTGTAGTGACGGCTTCAATAGTAGTCGGATTTCAGTCTTCGAGCAATCTTGCCGCTGCTTACGGGGTAGCCATAACGACGACCATGGTCATTACCACCCTGCTTGCCTATTTTGTCATGCAGGGTTTATGGAATTGGCCGAGACCGCTCGCTGTAATTGTTGCTGTTCTTTTCCTGCTTGTCGATATTTCATTTTTCGGCGCAAATATGCTCAAAATATTCCAGGGGGGATGGTTTCCCATTCTCGCGGCAGGTACGGTTTATTTATTGATGACAACGTGGTTCACGGGACACGAAGTTCTTGAAAAACAAATGAAAGATTACGTCAAACCACTGAAGAGTTTCCTGGAAGACCTCGATATGAGGACGGTTACAAGAGTTTCCGGCACCGCCATCTACATGACGGAAAGTCCCACAACCACGCCTCCCGCTTTTGTGCACAATATCAACCATAACAAGGTCGTCCATAAGGGGGTCATATTTATCTATGTCGGGGTGAAAGCCGTTCCTCATGTCCGGGCGGAAGACAGGGTCAAGGTGGCAAAGTTGCCCAAAGGATGTCATATGGTATTGGTCAGGTATGGCTTCATGGACAGGACGGACATGAGAGCAGTGGTGAGGATTCTGCAGAATAACCATCTGATGTTCGACCTCGCCGATACGACTTTTTTTGTCGGACGGGATACTTTGATACCGAGCCATTCCGTCGGAATGAGCAAATGGAGGGACAGACTCTACCTTCTTATGAGGCGCAACTCCGAAAGAGCCACCAAGTATTTTAATATCCCTCCCGATCGCGCTTTCGAGATCGGGGCACAGATCAAGTTCTGATACCAGGCGCCAGACCCTTTATCAACACCGCGAGAACCGTTTGCAAGAAAAAACTCTCTCTGAATCCAGGTCTTCACCGAAGCCGCCGGAGTTACTGATACGGTCCCGGCATTATTGACGTCTGTCCGTTTCCGAAACCTCGCTTCATTACGATCATTTCAGGCTCTGAATCCCGGCTTCCATCGATTCTTTCCATGAGTCTCCGTAATACGATTTCCGCAAGTGCCTCGTCGATAAAAAAGGCTATCAAGTTACCAACCTTGCGGACAGATAAGTCGATGCTATCTTTATCATCCCCGAATGCATCTATTATATCGGCCGCCCTTTTGAGGAAAATAGTACTCGCCTTGTCCCGAAGATTTTCCTCGACAAGGGCCTTCAGGTCTTCCTTAATTTTCATCGGCCCACAATCCGATATCAGAGATAATCCTGTAAAACAGATTAATAACTTTCAGGATAAAAACAGATCCCGCCAGCAGGATAACACCGATAATGACCTGTCTGGATACCTCCGGCAGATAAGGAAAAAGCAGCGTTGCCAGATATCCTGCAACTAAAAGTCCTATTAGATAATAGAGGAGTTGCCATGTTTTTCTGGCAATCCCTCCTTGAAGCCGTCTGTTAAGAGTTATGACTCTGAATAAGGCATAAAACAATATGCAGATGGCGGTTCCCGACAGCAAGACAATCAGCGGATTCATGATCCCCTCCTTATTCGTTAGACTTTCATAATGCCGGCCGTTTCCCCGGCCGATTAATTCCGCATCAGGACTAATGATAGGATTAGTATGCTGACGAGTGTAAACCATGTCAATCCTACCCAGGTAGGGGAAAAACATTACAAAAGTTCCTGAAAGCATCAATTTTATGGAGAAGTGGACTTCAAGATCAGACTCACCAGACCCAATCTGTTCTGCACATCCATTTTCATATAAACATTACTCAGATGGTCCTTCACTGTCTGTTCCGATATATTAAGTTCCTCTGCAATCTCGAGATTTTTCAAACCGTCCACGACACGCCGCACAACGTCTGTCTCACGGCGGGTCAGTCTGTATTGCCTTCTGACAGCGTTAAGGTCGAGCGCGCTCGAAGTAGACATCTCCGAAATAAAAATAGATATGCAGGGGACAGGCTCTTTACGCACCCTGAACATGAACATCCAATTGCTGGGCGATTCCTCGAATTTCTTGTGAAGAACAATCTCTCCGGGAAAAAGTTCCTCGAATCTGCGCGATTCCAAAGCGGAAAAAATTCTCTCGGAGATAACTTTTAACTCATCCGGGGCTTTGTGACGTCTGAGGAATAATTCTGCCCGTCTGTTTACGAAAATAACATCCATCCTTCTGTTATAGACAATGGCGCCGACAGGCATTCCCTCAAGTACGAAATCCTTGATCTCCGTCATGTCGCCTTTCAAAACACCACCCCCCCTCAGTCTTTATCTACCGTAACTCAGATATGAAACAAATCTGAATAAAGGACTTTCTCCTCCACCCGTCATAATTTTATCATAATATCTCTCAATCGCGATTATTCAATCCCGCTGGAGAGAACCCGATAAAAAACATTTCGCTGATTATTAAGGATGCGAAAATTGAAAGATGACCTACAGGAAGGTCACCCTATTAGATATCCCCGAAAAAAAAGAGCAGCAGTTTACGAGGGCCCGACAACTCTATAGCATTTTTCGCAGATTTCCGGCTCATCGTTGAAGCTGCCCACCATGGTGCTCCAGTTCCAACATCTCTGGCACTTGGCGCCGGGGGCTCTTTCCACTTTTATCCTGAGGCCGGGGATGAACTCACCATCGAAGGCATCTTCCAGTTTACCCGGTCCCGCCTCAACAGCGGAAACCAGGAAAAATCCGGGCAGAAAATTCCTGTAAGAGTCGAACAAGTCCTTGTAATCGTGCGGAAGATTCAGCAAGATCTTCGCTTCAAGGGAATTCCCGATGAACTTCTCCGCTCTCTTGATCTCGAGGGCCTTATTTACTTCGTCCCTCAGAAGGAGGAGACCTTTCCACCGCTTATCCATGCCTTCGTCGAGAAATTCTTCCCTCACAGAAGGAAATTCAGAGAGAAAAACCGAGTCAGTTTTTCTCCCGGGATCGATAAAACCCTGTTTCATGATATGACCCCAAACCTCCTCCGACGTAAAGGACAGAACAGGGGCCATGAGCCTTGTCAGAGTGGAAAGGATTTCAAAGAGGACCCATTGGCTCGCGCGCCTCTCCACCGAATCGGCCTTCGCCGTATACAGCCTGTCCTTCAGGATATCGAGGTATATCGAACTCATATCGATCACGCAGAAATTGTGGATTGAATGGAAAACCTCGTGGAAATCGAAATTCTCATATGCTTTTGTGACCTTTCCGATGAGGCCCTGAAGTCTGTGCATCGCCCACCTGTCGATCTCCTGCAGCTCTCTGCTGTAATCCTTGCCGTCAAAATCGTACAGATTGCCCAGGAGAAACCTGCAGGTGTTTCGTATCTTCCTGTAGGCCTCCGTCAATCTGTTCAAGATCTCCTTCGAGATCCTGATGTCATCCCTGTAATCTTCAGCAGATACCCATATCCGCAATATTTCGGCTCCATGCGCCTTTATGATCTCCTGAGGTGCGATAACATTACCCAGAGACTTCGACATCTTCTTGCCGGATCCGTCGACGACGAATCCGTGCGTCAATACCGTACCATAGGGAGCAGCCCCTCTGGTTCCCACCGAAGAGAGGAGAGAGCTCTGGAACCATCCCCGGTGCTGATCGCTACCTTCCAAATACATGTCGGCAGGCCAGGACAGCCTCAAGTCGTTTTCGAGCACGGCGGCATGGCTGACCCCCGAATCGAACCATACGTCGAGTATATCCATCTCTTTCGAGAACCCCGTCCTTCCGCATTTTTTGCACACGTATCCCGGAGGAAGGAAGTCCGAAGCGTCTTTTGTAAACCAGATGTCGGCGCCGTGCAGATCGATAAGACCGGCGACGCCTTCAAGCACTTCTTCATCTTCAACGAATTCACCGCAGTCACCGCACCTGATCATGGTAATCGGGACCCCCCAGCTTCTCTGTCGCGAAATGCACCAATCAGGCCTGTTCGAGACCATGCCGTAGATCCTTTCCCTGCCCCATCGGGGGATCCATTTAACCCTGTCGATCTCTTCCAGACATTTTTTCCGAAGATTTCCCTGCTCCAGCGATATGAACCACTGCTCCGTCGCGCGGAATATGACGGGTTTCTTGCACCTCCAGCAATGTGGATATGAATGGGTTATCCTTTCTTCCTTTACGAGAGCGTTTTTTTCTTTCAGAATCTCAATGATGACCGCGTTTGCCTTGAACACAAACTGTCCCTGAAGATCGCCCGCCTGCCCGGTAAATTTCCCCCTGTCATCGACCGGGGCATAAATCTCCAATCCGTATTTCAATCCGGTTTCATAATCATCCTCTCCATGACCGGGAGCTATATGCACAATCCCGGTGCCGTCATCAAGGGAGACGAACTCGCCAAATACCACCCGCGATTTCCTTGGGATGAAAGGATGGTCGGCCCACATCCCTTCGAGGTCTTTGCCTGAAACAGTCGCCAATATATCTCCCTTCAGACCTATCTCCTCACCAAGAGGACCTACCCGGCCCTCTGCGATGATATACACTTCTCCTTCCTGCCCGACAGCCGCATACCTGTAATCGGGATG
>JBECKU010000357.1:0-1124 GCA_040235385.1 Candidatus Sulfobium sp.
CCTTGACGCCCAGTTCAACGAGGTGTTGGGTGGCCCTGGATTCCTGCAGGTCGGAGCCGCTGACGGCGAAGCCCTGGTTGACCAGCACCTCGGCGATGCCGTTCATGCCGGCGCCGCCGATACCGACGAAGTGGACGCGCTTGATACGGCGCATCGGGCGCAGGTGGCCGTTGAATACGTTCATGTCGCCACCCACTCGCGGCAGGCTTCGACGACCTTTTCCGCCGCATCCGGCAGGGCCATGCCCCGCGCCGCGACCGCCATGTCCAACAGTACGGAGCGGTCCGCGAGCAACGGCTTCAACGCCGCCGCCAGGATTTCCGGGTTGAGGCTCAACTGGTCGAGGATCACCGCCGCGCCGGCTTCGGCCAGGTATTCGGCGTTGCGCGTCTGGTGGTCGTCGACCGCGTAGGCGAACGGCACCAGCACCGAGGCGACACCGGCCGCGGCGAGTTCCGCGACCGTCAGCGCGCCGGAGCGGCAGATCACCAGGTCGGCCCACGCGTAGGCGGCCGCCATGTCGTCGATAAACGGCGTGATCTCGGCCTTCACGCCCGCGTTCGCATAGGCCTCGTTTGCTTCGTCGACGCGCCTGGCGCCGGCCTGGTGGCGTATCTCGAGCGCCACCGTGGTGAACAGCATCTGCAAAGCCGCTGGCACCATCCTGTTCAATACCTGCGCGCCCTGGCTGCCACCGGTGACGAGTATCCTGAAGGGGCCTTCGCGCCCGGCAAGCCGGGTTTGCGGGTCGGCCAGCGCGGCCACCTCGGCGCGCACCGGGTTGCCGCTGTCGACAGCGTGCATGTTTTCCGGGAAGGTGCCCGGGAAGCCCTGCAGTATCTTGCGTGAAAACTTGCTCAGCAGGCGGTTGGTCAGGCCGGGGATGCGGTTCTGTTCGTGCACCAGCACCGGGATGCCCTTGGTCCACGCGGCGATGCCGCCCGGCGCCGCCGCGTAACCGCCGAAACTGACGGCGCAGGCGGGCCGGTTGGCGTTCAGCAGGCGCCTGGCCTGCCAGACCGCGCGCATCAGCATCATTGGCATTTTCACCCAGCGCATGACACCCTTGCCACGCAAACCGGTGATGGAGACGACGTCGAGGGCAATCCCTGCTGCCGGTACAG
>JBECKU010000068.1:0-26047 GCA_040235385.1 Candidatus Sulfobium sp.
CTTCCGACCTGGAGAGTAGTTCGAACGCACTGAGCGCCTCATCATCAGTAGCATACGTATAGCTGACTCTGCCGGAGTCCTTGAGGAAGGAATGTTCCGGCCCGACCGCCGCGTAGTCAAGCCCCGCAGAAACCGAGTGTGTTCCGAGAACGTTGCCGTCGTCGTCCTGAAGAAGATAGCTTTTCGCTCCCTGGAGGATTCCAAGTGCCCCCCCGGCAAAGCGTGCTGCATGGTCCCCGGTTGAGAGCCCCGTCCCGCCGGCCTCGACGCCTATCATCTTCACGCCGGGATCGCCGATGAAATGATGGAACAACCCAACCGCATTGCTTCCTCCGCCGACACAGGCTACGAGGTAATCGGGCAGCTTCCCCTCGACATCCAGGATCTGCCTTCTTGCCTCTTTTCCTATGACCGATTGAAAATCCCTCACCATCAGAGGGAAAGGGTGAGGGCCGAAAACGGTCCCCATGACATAATGGGTAGTTCTTACGTTCGTGGTCCAGTCTCTCAGACCTTCGTTAATGGCATCTTTAAGTGTCTTCGACCCGATTGAAACCTCGATTACCCGCGCTCCCAGAAGTTTCATGCGGAATACATTCAGCGACTGCCGTGCAACGTCTTCCGAACCCATGTAAATATCGCATTCGAGACCTGCCAATGCCGCGCCTGTTGCAGTGGCAACTCCGTGCTGGCCGGCCCCGGTCTCTGCAATCAACCTTTTTTTGCCCATCTTCTTCGCGAGAAGGGCCTGTCCCAAAGCATTATTTATTTTATGCGCCCCTGTATGAGCAAGGTCCTCCCTTTTCAGGTAGATCTTTGCACCGCCGAGGACTTCCGTGAGTCTTTGAGCAAAATAAAGAGGGGTGGGCCTTCCGATATAGGTTTTTCTCAAGCCTGCCAGCTCATTCCGGAATGCCTTGTCCTTTTTGGACTTATAATACTCTTTTTCAAGCTCAAGGAGCGCCGGCATCAAGGTTTCAGGGACAAAACGTCCTCCGTAAATGCCGAAATATCCTCTCTTGTCAGGCAGCTTTTTAATCGTCAACCCCTTCCTTGCCCGTTAAAAACGGACCTATCTGAAAAACAGTCTATTATAGCCCAAACATCCTAAATATAAAAATATCGGAGCTTAGTGACAACGAGGGTTCTTTTCGGGGTCAAAGAAATTTTCAGACGGAATTATTGATTTTCATCAGGGACTTCCATATGCCTGATGATCCTGCCCTCGACGAGGTAGATGACCATTTCCGCAATGTTCGTTGCATGATCGCCGATCCGTTCGAGATACTGGACGACAAATCCTATCTTCATTGCCCGCGATACGGTAGTGGGGTCCTGGACCATGAAAAAGACAAGCTCTCTCAGGACCTCATGTTTGAGGTCGTCGATCTCATCGTCGCGCATGATCACGTCCATCGCGAGTTTTTTGTCCTTCTTCACAAAAGCGTCCAGGGCGTCCCTGGTCATGCCCTGGGCAATCTCTCTCATCCTGGGTACGTCGACATAAGGTTTCAGCAGAGGCTCCTCGTTCAGTTCGAGCGCCCTTTCCGCGATATTGACTGCAAGGTCGCCCATCCTCTCCAGATCCGTCGTGATCTTCATGGCGGTGGTGATAAACCGAAGGTCGGACGCCTTGGGCTGGCGCAGCGCGATGAGTCTGATGGACACCTCGTCGATTTCCACATCGAGGGCGTTCACCTGGTGGTCCTTCTCGATCACGAGCCGGGCCAGATCATTGTCTCTTTCGACGAGAGAGCGGACAGAATCCCTGATCGCATCCTCGACCATTGCTCCCATTTTGAGGATCGTTTCTTTCAACTGCATTAATTCCTGATCGAAGATCGACATTATCCAAACCTCCCCGTGACATAATCCTCCGTGAGTTTCTCCTTCGGTGCCGTGAACATCTTATCAGTTCTGTCGAATTCGATCAATTCCCCGAGCATCATAAAGCCGGTCCAGTCGGATATCCTCGCCGCCTGCTGCATGTTGTGAGTCACGATGAGTATCGCGACTCTCTCCTTTAACTCGCCCAACAGTTCTTCTATCTTGCCGGTGGAGATAGGGTCGAGGGCCGAAGTAGGTTCATCGAAAAGCAGGACCTCCGGCTCCACGGCGAGAGCACGCGCGATAACGAGCCGCTGCTGCTGGCCGCCCGAAAGTTCGTATGCACTGACGTGCAGCTTGTCCTTGACTTCCTCCCAGATCGCGGCATTCTTCAGTGCCTTCTCGACCTTCGAAGAAAGTTCGGACCTCTTCCTGATGCCTTTCAACCTCAGACCATATGCGATGTTGTCGAAGATCGACATCGGGAAAGGCGTTGGTTTCTGAAAAACCATCCCGATGCTGCTTCTCAGTTTTATGAGATCTATGTCTCCGGAGAGGATGTTCCTGCCCCCGAAGATTATCTCTCCTTCGTATCTGTTTTTCGGATAAAGATCGTGCATCCTGTTAAAGCACCTCAGGAGTGTCGTCTTCCCGCAACCCGACGGTCCTATCAGGGCGGTAACACTGTTTTTATTGGCAGAGAAGCTTATGTCCTTCAGGGCATGGATACCGCCCGCGTAATAAAAATTAAGTTTCCTGACTTCAAGTTCAACGGCCCGCTCAGCCACTATTTGTACCTCCATTTTATAATGAGCCTGCCGAGTATCGTCAGCAGGAGTATGAAGATGGTTATGACGAAGGAAGCCGCCCATGCCTGCGCATGCCAATCGTCGTAGGGCCCCATGGCATACTGAAAAATGGTCACTGTCAGTGATGCGATGGGCTCCTTCATATCGGTAGAGAAATATGCGTTGTTAAATGACGTAAAGAGCAAAGGGGCCGTCTCCCCTGCGACCCTGGCGATAGAGAGCAAAATCCCCGTTAGAATGCCGGTTGCCGCACCCCTGTAAACTACCTGGACGATTACCTTGTAGTATGGCGCGCCGAGCGCAAACGCCGCTTCCCGCAATGTCCATGGGACAAGAGAAAGCATGTCCTCCGTCGTCCTCAGCACTACGGGGACCATGATTACTGCAAGGGCCACCGAGCCGGCCCACCCGCTGAAATGTCCGAGCGGTTTCACCATAACAGCATAGATGAAGGTGCCGATAACGATGGAGGGAACGCTCACCATGATATCCGCAAGGACGCTTATTATCCTCGAAATAGTGCGACCCCGGGCGTATTCAGCCAGAAATGTACCTCCGAGAATTCCCATCGGGACTCCAATGAGAGTCGCAAACAGGGTAATCAGCAACTGCCCGACGAATGCGTTTCTTAGACCCCCGCCCTCGATCCCCGGAGGTGTGGGATCGTTAAGAAAAAGGCCGGGCTTCAGTCCTCCTATGCCGTGAACCAGCACGTCGCCCAGTATAAAGACGAGCCAGAAAAGTCCGAACACCGCAGCAAGGGTGCTGAATGAAAGGGCGGCAAAACCCTCGAGTTTCCTTTTTTGCTCTGTATTCATCTCGAATACTTCCTCTCGGCCTTCAGAAGAAAAAATTTCGCGGTTGCGAGAACGACAAAACTCAGGACAAAAAGCACGAGAGCGAGATAGAAAAGTGACGAGTAATAAATGTCCGAGTCCGCCTCGGTGAATTCATTCGCCAGTGTTACCGTAATGGTAGCGGCGGCATCGAAGAGCGAAGTCGTGATCTGGTGGTTGTTGCCTAGCACGAAAGCCACCGCCATCGTCTCGCCCAATGCCCTGCCGAGCGAGAGCGCCACCCCGCCGAAGACACCCAGTTTCGAATAGGGAAGAACAACGTTCTTGACGACCTCCCACTGCGTGGCCCCGATCGCATAGGCAGACTCCTTTACCACTGAAGGCGTAAGATTAAAAGCGTCCCGTGAGATGCTCGCGGTAAAGGGGATGATCATGATGCTGAGGATGACACTCGCGGTCAGAAGATCGATACCCATCGGGGTGCCTTCAAAGAGAATGCCGACAAGGGGCAATTTCCCGATGCTTTTCTGGAGCGCCGGCTCGATATAATTCGACATGATCGGGGCCAGTGTAAAAAGGCCCCACATGCCGTAGATGATACTGGGAATTGCCGCCAGCAGTTCAATCGCAATGCCAATGGGTCCTTTCAGAAAATTGGGACAGATTTCCGTGACGAAAATAGCTATCCCGAGGGCGGCCGGAATGGCGATCAACAATGCCAGGATAGTAGTCACCGCAGTCCCATAGATCGTCGTTGCAGCCCCGAAAGACTCTTTGACGGGGTTCCAGTCCGTGGAAATCAGGAAATCGATAACCCCGAATTTTTCGATGGCCGGAGAAGATTCCAGGATGAGGACGGCAAAAATACCGCCCATTAAAATGATTATGCTGAGAGAAGCAAGTGCGGTAATGAGACCAAAAGTGAGATCGACAGGGTTCTTTTTACCAAATATCTGCACTTATCCGAACCTCGAGTGATTTATGCCCGGCCGTAATATCTTGCGATCTTCTCCCGTCCGCTCCACAGAAAAGAAAACGGCCGGACCGGCATATAATACCTGCCCGACCTCATTGCTCTCAACTCGTTGTATGTCTAATAGATACCGTGTTGTTTCCAGTAGCTCCTCACCTTCTCTTTCAAAGAATCCGGAAGCGGGATATAGGTCAGTTCCTTCGCCTTTGCGTCGCCGTTTTTAAAAGCCCAGTCAAAAAACTTCACCGTTTTCATGTTGGCAACCTTCTTTTCCTTTGCAAGAAGAATGAAGGTGGCGCCTGCAATAGGCCACGACTTCTTGCCGGGGGCGTTATTCAGCCAGAGATAGAAATCTTTCTTTGGATCGAAATCAGCGGTCGCCGCGGCGTCTGAAAATGTTTCAAAGCTGGGTTCCACGAATGTCCCCGCCTTGTTTTGTAACTTCGCATGGGGAATTTTATTCTGCTTCGCATAGGCGAACTCTACATAACCGATTGAATTATTAGTTCTCTGTACATAATTGGCTACTCCTTCGTTGCCCTTTCCACCGATGCCGACCGGCCAGTCAATTGCCTTACCCTCGCCCACTTTGTTCTTCCAGGCCGGACAAGTCTCCGCGAGATAATTCGTGAATATTGCTGTAGTCCCCGACCCGTCGGATCTGTGGACCACTGTGATTTCACTGTCCGGCAATTTCAGACCGGGGTTAATTTTTCCAAGCGCAGGATCGGACCATGTCTTAATCTCTCCAAGGAATATCTTGCAAAGTGTTCCGGCATCAAGCGAAAGCTGTCCCGCCTTGATCCCCTTGATATTAACAACAGGAACAACGCCGCCTATGACGGCAGGGAACTGGAGCAGACCTTCGTTCGCGAGTCTTTCGGATTCCATTGGCGCATCCGATGCCCCAAAATCGACCGTCCTGGCCGTAATCTGTTTCACCCCCCCGCCAGAGCCTATCGACTGGTAGTTGAACCGGATTCCTGTGGCCTTGTGGTAATCATATGCCCATGCGGAATAAACCGGATAAGGAAAGGTCGCCCCAGCCCCGTTAATCGTCTCGGCGGCTTCCGCAGAGGTTATACCGAAGATCATGACTACCGCAAATAAAATATTTATTACCGTTTTCATCGTTTTCTCCTTTAGAAATCTAGTCAGCTTTTGCTATTAAATTACCATTTGAATTGTTACAGGAATGTTACAGCGAAGTTAAATTTCCGTTATATATCTACCACCTCTCTTCAAAGTTTACCTCTTCATTTGGATGAAATGAAGTGACAAAACTACGATAGCAAGCAGGATGTTACAGCGTTATTAAAGAGAGGTTAAATTATGGAGAAAGAAATCAGGATGCCAAGAATGATTTTTAGTGTTCTGAGTTTCTCCGGACACGGTTGCTTACCACAAAAAAAGGATCAGCCTGTGATGCACCCTCTTCATATAGGCTTCATAGCCATTCAAATGTTTCTTCAGGAACCGTTCCTCGACAAAGACCCTCAGAATTACGGCTCCGATCCGTGCGATGTAGCTATACAGACACAAGAAATATGCGGTGCTGAGGAGGGTTCTCCCAACGCATAGTGTTCTACTGTTCCAGCTTGCACCAACAATGTGCCTGGAATTCCGGGTGAACTTTACTGTACGGACGTTGTCTGTTTTCTTACGTATGAGCAAACTGGATCCTGTCCTTTCTGTTGCGGAACCTACACCCGTGGAGATGTGGATTATTGCCTTTCACTCGCAACGGATCAAGAGAGCTCAGAAATCTTTCTGCTGTATGTCCTCTGACCGGAGACGGTGGGATCTACCAGACTACGGGACAAACTCAACAGATATCGCTGTTAGCAACTCGCGTTTAGTCCTGTGAGGATTTGCCGATGTCATAATGATTGATAATTCTTACTATAGAACCACCGAAATGATATGGAATGCACCGGCCACCTAAACAGGTATTATCAATGCCCTGCGTCGTGGTACCATTCGGGAAGAAGAACGATGCAATTTGGATTAAGACCCTGGTTCTTCAACGTATCCATGCTGGTTACAACTTCCTCCTTCAGCAAGTCTATTACGGTGACCGAACCATCGCTCATCCCTTTTAAGTTCAGGAGACTGTTCTGCACGAAGGCGTACCTTTCGTCCGGAGAGAATGCTGCATGGTGGGCGCCCCCTGCTGTAGAGAGGGTCTTGAGCAAAACGGGCTTCGCCGGGTCTGCGCTGATGTCGAAGATGTGGAAGTGGCCCGGCTTTGCGGCAGTAACATAGAGGCGGTCACCCCTCTCGTTAAAGTACATTTCCAGCGGCATGCTGCTGCCGGTGGGGCTGAAATCAAATGCCGATTTAAACTCAAAGTCCTTCTTTGAGGGAACCCATGTTCCTACCCACAAGCTGTTTCCGAACATATTGGTGACTAAGACCATTGGCGGGTTACTGTCCGGCACGAAGGCGACCTCCACAGGCGCCTCACCGGAGGGCGAGGGTTTGTCCGATACCTTGTGGGTGGAAAGAATTTTGCCCGTGCTGGCCTCGATCACTGTGATAGTCTCGCCAGCGTCGCCCATGTCGGAGTCGCCCACCGTGCTGGTTATCAGCATGCGGTCTATGCCTTCTTTAACCGCGATCCCGTGCGGATAAGGCTTCGGTGTGGAAATGGTCTTCACTGGCTTATCGGCAACTGCGTCACCGATGATGACCGCGTTCGATCCCAGACAGGTCTGATAAAAAATCCTGTCGTCTTTCGAGAACGCGACATCTTCTCCCACCCTGCAGTCCGGCACATCAACAATTTTCATCCGATAGGGGTTTTTTGTCATGTCCATAACATACAACACGCTTTTCCCCAATGCTGTTACATAGGCTTTGGTCGTTGCATGATTGTAGAAAATGTGATGGGCAACGAGGTCGGGCGGCAGAGGCATATCCACTAGTACCTTTCCGAAGTTTGCGGATTCCGGATCCACGTCGACAATCGCGATCCCCTCGCGGCGTATGGTCTGTTCTGCTTTAGACTCGTAGTTCATCATTGCCAGTATCTCAGCAAAAAGCACGGTAGGCGAAAGGACGAGGACGATAGTGACTACTATAAGTAAGAATTTAAAGCATTTCATGGCAAGGCCCTCCAAATAAAAGATTTTATGCCCCTTTCTTTACCTAATATATATACCCGCTGAGACAGCCTGTCAATCCCTGTTTGGAGGGATTATCTCAAATCGGTTGGTTTCACGTCTTGCTGAGGAGACGTGGTTGGGTCAGGCTTTTATTCTTTGATATTTAGACATCACATGCCATTCGTACTTTTTAGTCCAATCGAAATGATTTGAAGCATTGGTTCCTGTGAGTTATTGCCGTCCCTCCGGCGGCCCTTCATTGGTGTTCCATACGCGATGGACACTGACACTGGAAGAAAAGGAGCTTTGACTGAATCATCAGCAATCAGGCCAGAAAATAATTTAATCATGCCGCGGCGTCCACGTAATAACCGATGCCCCGTTTTGTCTTCACATATTTTGGATTTGAGGGGTCGTCCTCAACCTGGGTGCGCAGTCTTCTTATGTGAACATCGACTGTTCTCGGTTCGACAAATGCCTCATCCTTCCAGACCGCATCGAGAAGCTGATCGCGAGTGAAAACCTTCCCCTTCCTTTCAACGAGGTAGAGAAGAAGCCGGAACTCCGTTGAGCTCAATTCCAGAGGCTCATCATCCTTTTTCACCGTATAGCTCTCTTTATTAATGACAAGCTTGCCTATATGGACGACCTTCTCATCGACGGCCTTTTCCGATGCCCTTCTCATTACGGTTTTAACCCTGGCCAGAAGCTCCCTTGGGCTAAAGGGCTTCGTCATATAGTCATCCGCACCCATCTCAAGACCAAGTATCTTGTCCACCTCTTCTCCTTTAGCCGTGAGCATAATAATCGGTATGTTCTTCGTGCGAGGATCATTTCTTAAGATGCGGCAGATTTCCATGCCCTGCATTCCGGGCAGCATCAGGTCGAGAACAATGAGGTCGAATTTTTCTTTTCTGATTCTGGCGAGCCCTTCTTCTCCGTCAAAAGACGAGTCGACGTCAAAGCCTTCTTTTGCCAGATTGTAAGTTACCAACTCGACTATATCAGGTTCGTCATCGACAATGAATATCTTTCGTCTCTCCACGTTATACTTATATCATTAAATAGAATTGTGCAACAGATACAAAGCACAAACCGGACAAACTCTTAAACTCTCATGAATTATAATAAGTCTTGAAGATATTCAGCAATTTTTCCCGTCCGTCCGGGAACAAATCGGGAAACCGAACTGTCTAAATCGATGAAAGAACCAGATGATGTCATGGATGACGATCTCCGGAAAGTGTCACTTTGCAAGAAGGGCGATCTCGACGCCTTTGAAGAACTGGTGATAAAGTACCAGAAGAAGATGCTGAATATATCCTTCAGGATGATCGGCAACTATGAGGAGGCCTGCGAGGTTGTGCAGGACGCATTTGTATCGGCATATAAACACATTACAGACTTCGAGGGGCGGTCCGGTTTTTCTACGTGGCTCTGCTCCATCGTAATAAACCTCTCAAGGAACCGGCTGAAGCAGTCGAAGGCAGCACTTGGTCGTGAGCTCTTTTCGATGGACGACCCGATCACAACAGAGAGCGGTTTCATAAGCATAGAGCCGGCTTCTCAGGACCCAAACGCCCTCGAACAACTGGAAAAAAAGGAACTGCAGGAAAAGATCCAGGACTGTATTGGCCGCCTCGATCCGGACTTCAGATCCGTGCTGGTTCTCAGGGACATCCAGGGCTTTTCCTATGAGGAGGTGAGCGGTGCTCTCAATATAAATCCAGGCACTGTAAAATCAAGGCTCTTCAGGGCACGCGACTCAATGAGAGACTGTCTCAAAAAGTCTCTCGGGAGACTATGATGGAATGCGATAAGTGCAAAGAAAGACTCTCACATTATATGGAAGGACTTCTCGATCCTGAGAAGACCACGCTTGTCAGGACCCACCTCGATTCATGCGAAGAGTGCCGGGGCGTTTATTCCGAACTGAAAAAGGCGGTCGAACATATAAGGGAACTCGAAGAGGTGGAACCTCCCCGATGGATGACTCAGAAGATAATGGACAGGGTGAAGGAAGAGAAAGAGAAAAAGGGCATATGGAGGAGGATGTTTTATCCTTTGCATGTAAAATTACCTATCGAGGCGGCGGCAACTCTCATTATCGCGATTACCGCAATCTATGTCTTCAAGGCGGCTGAACACGACTTCAAGACTGCGGTCCTGAGACCGGGAGAGGTCGTGGAGAAACCCTTGTCCACGGAAGATAAAATAAGGAATGATGTTGCGGAACCCTCCAAGGCCGGGAAGGAGTCGGCTTCCGACGTAACGGCAGGTAAGACAGAACCCGCTGCCGGGCAGACGGAGGTGCATCGAGCAAGTCCGGCCGATACACCACAAAATATATTTAAGGAAAAGCCTTCAATCGGCGCCGCACAACCTGCCCGGTCGCTCCAACAGCCGGTCCGGGAAAAAGACTTGCGAGGAGAAGGAGGGGCCGAATTTGAGAAACCGGAAAGCATGGACGCCGGTAATGCGAAAACCCGCATGGAGTACTTCGTACGGCCGAAACGGGAAGAGTTGAAGCACAAACCCGCTGCTGCCGAGCCCATGGAAGAGATTAGCAAGGCAGCTCCGAAAGAAGCGGCTGTTCCTTCGCATGAGATTAATCTGACCCTTGGCGTCAGGGATATTGATAATGTAATGGACGAAATCAAAAAGGTCCTTTCTAATCTCGACGGTCGTACGATTCTCTCCGACACCGACCGAGACAAGGCGATTCTCATTATTGAGGTGGAAAATCGAAAGGTAGTGGAACTTCTGGAAAAACTTGGGTCCATCGGAGAATTGAGAGAGGAGACACCTTCTTCAGAGATAATGGAAAAGACAGTGAGGATAAGAATAAATTTTAAAAAGATGCCGATCCGGTAACACGCGGGAACTTTTTCAGTACCTCCTTTGTCTAACAGGACAAAAAGAAGCAAAGGAGGCTGTCATGAGATCAAAAGCATCAGTATCCGTTGTCCTCGCCCTTGTCCTTTCTTTCCTGACCGCGCCCGCCGCATACGGCGGGACTGAGAACAAAGACAAGACCCTATCCCCCTACTTCTTCGTCAAAAGCGAAGATCCCGGAATCGACTCTCTCCCATTGAAATCCACGAATGCGTCGGTGAACATTGCGGGCGTCATTGCCGACGTGACGGTGACACAACTTTACAAAAACGAAGGGAGCCGACCCCTGGAAGCAATCTATATCTTCCCCGCATCCACCCGGGCGGCAGTCTACGGCATGAAGATGTCTATCGGGGAAAGGGTCGTCGAGGCAAAGATCATGAAGCGTGGAGAAGCCCGGCAGGCATATGAAGATGCCAAGCTGCAGGGCCGCAGCGCTTCTTTGCTCGAGCAGCAAAGACCGAACGTCTTCCAGATGAACGTGGCGAATATTATGCCCGGCGACGAGATCAGGGTGGAACTGAGATACACCGAACTCCTTATACCGGAAGACGCAACTTATGAATTCGTATACCCCACTGTAGTCGGTCCGCGTTATTCCAACCGGCCTGCCGAAGACGCGCCTTCCTCTGAAGGCTGGGTCCGGAACCCTTATCTCCACCAGGGAGAAGCTCCGAATTACGAATTCGATATCACGGTCTCCATTGCGGCCGGGCTGCCTATCGGCGACATTCAATGCCTCTCACATCAAGTGGACATCGGTTATGACGATTTGACAAGAGCCGTGGTCAGGCTCGCCGGGTTGGAACGGCAGGGCGGAAACAGGGATTACGTCCTGAGATACCGTCTTGCCGGGGAAAAGATCGAATCCGGACTTCTTCTTTATAAAGGGGGAAAAGAGAATTTCTTCCTCCTCATGATGCAGCCTCCGAAGAGGTTATCAATCGACCAGGTCCCGGGCAGGGAGTATATCTTCATCGTGGATGTTTCGGGCTCGATGCACGGCTTTCCCCTGGATATATCGAAGACACTCCTTAAAGACCTGATCGGGAATCTTCGTCAGACCGACAAATTCAACGTCCTCCTCTTTGCCGGTGGAAATTCGGTCATGTCGGAGCGCTCTCTTCCCGCGACTAATGAAAATATCCAAAAGGCCGTCGACCTCATCGAACGCCAGAGGGGCGGCGGGGGCACGGAGCTTCTGCCGGCCCTCAAGCGGGCACTGGGCCTGCCGGGGTCTGAGGCGTATTCAAGGACCGTGGTCGTCGTGACCGACGGGTATGTCACCGTGGAAGAGGAGGCTTTCGACCTGATCCGTCAAAGCCTTGGTGACGCCAATATGTTCGCATTCGGGATCGGGTCGTCCGTCAACCGTTATATCATAGAAGGCATGGCCAGGGTAGGCATGGGTGAGCCCTTCGTGATCACCAAGCCGGACGAGGCGGCGGCCCGGGCTGAGACGTTTCGAAAGATGATCGCCTCGCCTGTCCTGACGGACATCGAGGTCCGGTTCGGCGGTTTGGATGTCTATGACGTCGAACCGCTCCGGGTCCCGGATGTATTGGCCGAACGGCCGGTGATCGTCTTCGGGAAATGGCGTGGAAAACCCAGTGGGAGAATAACTCTGAGGGGAATATCGGGAAATGGGGATTACTCCGGTTCGCTGGATTTGGACAGGGTCGGACCTTCCAGGAAAAACTCGGGCCTCAGGTATCTCTGGGCACGCCACAGGATCGCTCTGCTGTCCGATTACAACTCCATTCGTTCCGATGACAAACGTACAAAGGAGGTAACCGCCCTGGGGCTGAAATATAACCTTTTGACGGCTTACACTTCATTTGTGGCGGTGGACTCCGAAATCAGGAACATCGATGGAAAGAGAACAACTGTCACACAGTCGCTCCCTCTGCCCGAGGGAGTATCGGACCTGGCGGTAGGCGGAGAGATGGCAAGATATGCGGCTGCCCCCGTAATGTCGACGGCCCGCTCATCTATGGCGGATGCGATGGAGCCAAAGGAGGAGCGGGAGACAATCTCGGGGAAGGCTGAAAACGGACCCGCTGTTATAAGGATAACGGTATCCGACAAAAAGAACAGAGACAGGATAGAAAAAGAAATACGAAGACATCTGGACGAGATCGGCCGCTGCTATATTACTTCTTCCGGAAAGGTCATCGTCAGTTTCTCGATAGACAGTCAGGGAACTGTACAAAATGCAGTAATCGAAAAGGATGAGACGGGAGATAAAAAAGGATCGAAGTGCCTGATTCAGGAAATCAGGAAGCTGAATTTCCCGAATATCCTGAAGGGAGGCACGGTGAAGGTAACCATGACTCTTATGATAGGTTGATGAGTTATAGCTTTTAAAATTTTTCAGGAAAAGGCAGGCAACGAAAGGGCGCCCGATCGGGGGCCCTTTTTCCTGGTGAGGGTAGGTTTCTTGTCTCTATTAGACTTAAATGGTTTCAGGTCCGAACAGAATCTCCAATCTTATTTTGATTTTTTAGGGTGCTTACCATTATCCCTCACTATGATAATTTCTTCCTGACTATCCAGGATGTCATCCGCCAAAATACCTTCTATATGTTTTTTCAATATTTCATAATTTTCTTTTGCGAGTCCCCTGAATTCTATCGCCATCCCCGGAGGCATCTTGAATATATCGCCGAAGAGTTCTTTAGTGTAAATAACGACCCCTTTGAGTCGGAGCGTGACCCCGGCTTTCAGGGGTAAGACCATCTCCACCCTGGACCCTATGGGAAAAGGTTCCTTTTTTCTTAAAAAAATTCCTCCGACGGAAATGTTTTCGGAAAAAAGCTCATACTTTTCCCCTTTATACGTAACCTCAACCTTTTTATTGAACTGAGCTCTTAGATATTTCCTGTTCGTGCCGAGGTGCGCGTAAAAACAATTCTGTATCGCCCGGTGCAGCTCATCAATCTTCAAAGGCTTTATCAGATACTCGGAACACCCAAGACTCTTGTACTTTTTTATTGTTCTGCTGCCTGAATCAGCGGATACCATAATTACAGGTATATGAGACGTTCGTTTGTCTTCCTTCAGATGTTTCAGGACCGCTACCCAGTCCGCCGTCTTCAAAGTGTCGCCGATGATAATAAGATGAGGTTCCGTAAGCCTTGCAAGCCGCAGCAGTTCTTCCCCGTTTTTTGCAGGTATGACCCTGAATTCCATCCTTTTCAGAAGGAGGCCTACGGATATCAGGAAAAATTGACTGTCATCGGATATAAGTATTTTCCGCGTCATAAATATCTGTCCCGGTTGCTATGATATTCCATTAGCTTTTTTTTTACAATACCCATCCCAACGTCGCGAGCTGACGGACATCCAAAAGCACTTATTTTGCCGTCCCGAGTTTGATCCGGAGTTTATCTTTATCTGCAGGGTCCGGTGTGATCAGAATTCCCATGCCGTCGTCCCCCTCTGCGTATGCTCCCCCTTTTTTGTCATGGGTGAGATTGTTTATTCCCCCCTCATCCATGAAGATCCCGAGACCCCCTGTAGTCGCTGCTGCCTGAATGAGAATCCCGCCCCAGTAGCTGTCATCTCCTTCATCGTCTTCCAGAAACCCGACGCCGAAGTCATGGCCCATGCCCTGGGCAACGCCGAAGGATGCGTAATAAAAATCATCCCCCTTTTTGTCGAGCAGTATGCCGACTGCGGAATGTATCCCCGCACCCTGCGCGTATCGTCCTGCTATGTATTCGTCATTCCCCGCCAGATCGTGCAGAATACCCAGTCCGTAATAATATGCTCCACCCTGGGCAAAATAATCCGCAGAGTAAGAATCGTCTCCTTCGCCGTCGATAAGGATTCCAATTCCCCCGGGGACACCCGGGAGCTCCCCGTCCGCCCTTATGCCCTCTCCAAATCCCTGTCCCATGCTCACGGTCGACCTCGAAGGGTCGCGAAAATCGGGCTCCAGCCCGCCGAGCTGGTAGGAGTCCCTGCCCGCTTCGTCTATAATGAGCCCTGATCCGGCAAACAGACCCAGCGCCTGTCCCTGAAATGCACACCGATAGATGCTTCTTCCTTTTCTGTTCAGTATGGCCCCGATGCCGGCCTGTCCGACCCCCTGGGAAAGGCTTCGCGATTCCAGGCGGGTATCTCCGTCTCCATGATAAAGGACCCCGATTCCCCAGAAACCGGCCCCCTGACCCCCGTCCAAAGCAACGAATGTGTCATCTCCGGAGAGATCGAGGAGAAACCCTCCACCCAGAAGACCGGCGCCCTGTGAGAAATTCTCCCTGCTGATGTACCTGTCGTTCCCTTCCCAGTCGATTACAAGCGCAACAGGCAATCCGTCACGAGTTCCGCCGGCGTTATTAAGATAAAGGTCGTCACCGCCAAGATCGAGTATCAGAGCGGCGTCTTCCCTGTAAAGGTTTGGTCCGGTCCCTCCTATTATTATCTTACCTGCACTCGTCATGGTCTCAAAGAGTACCGGCCCGGTCTCTTTTTGAAACCTTTTCAACAGGTCTTGTTTGAGAATGCTCAAATTTTCGGGTGAAAGGGCCGAAAGAAGAGGGGTGAAGGAATTGAATAAGTCCCCTTCATTCAAGCGGGCGGAAAGTTCCAGTATCCTCTTCCATTCCGCCACATCGGCGGTAGGCTCCAGTGCTCTTTCACGGAGCAATCTCATCTCCGCCGGACCCAGCATACTAAGAGATCGCTCGACCGATTTGCCGGTCTCCACAAGTATGCGCATCAGGGAAGGAAAGGTCAGGTCTTCCTTCATGTCAGGGATTTCCAGTCTTCTGTCCACCAGGGCTGCGGCTTCCCGCACAACATTTCTCACAGCCCGGTCCTCACTCCGGAAGGATGAAAGAAGCCGGCCAGATATGGCCTTTGCCGCATCCCCCGCTGAGAGCGGATGGCGCATCATGTATGTCGCCTCCCCCAACTGAAAAGGATCGGACTTTTCGTCTAAGAACATCCCCGGGTTATGAATGATGTTCGACCGCTCATATAACCCTGAAATGATGTCCTGAAACAAAGAGAGGTCATTCCTGTTTTCCAAAGTTCGCAATAGCAGAGAACTCCCGGAATCGCATTTAACAGGATAGGCGTGAGCAGCCTCAGCTCTCTGCACCGACGGGGGAGCATCGAGAACAGCCGTAAGAGAAATCACCTCTTCTTCTCTCAGGACATCTATTCGCACTACTGAGCCGATCTTCCGTTGAGAGATAGTTCTCTTCAGTGAAGACAGGATATCTTCGGAGTCGCCGCACAGCGGCACGCCGTCCAATTGGAGGATCACATCATGCTTCTTCAACCCGGCTCTCATTGCAGGGCTCCCGTTTATCACACCCGCAACTTCGATAAAGACATCCTGTGTGCATTGAACGATAGACGTATCAAGCCTTTTAGGGGAAAGATAAATCCCCAGGTATGCCTTTGGCTCCGAAACTGATGCCCATTCCGTCGGGACATGAAGGAGACCGCAATAATCAGTGGGGGGATATTGAGAGAGACGCTCCTGCCGAAGGCCGTTACAGGAAAACGAAAAAAGGAAAATAATCAGGATGAAAGGAAGTTTTTTCACTCTCTCATCTTCCCGGAACCTGGATAGTCCATAAGCGAATATACAAATATCAGGCCCGCTGATATGGCCATCCCCTCGATGGGGTGAAGGATATGAAAGGATTTGCCGACCTTGGGGTGAAGCCAGAACTGAGCCGGGACTGCTTTGCGGCTGAGGACTATCGAAGCCGTCGAAGCATCGGCTGCAGGAAAAAATTGAAGAAAACCGGCAAGATACAGGATGGACCCGCCTATTCCGATCATCATCATGCATAAAACAACAGGCGAAAAAGCCCACTTTTGAAAAGAACGACCCTCAGCGACGCTTCCTGCGTGTCTGTCCCTGGAAAAAACAAGGATCAAAACAGCGCCCAGACCGGCGCCTATAAGGTTCAGAACGATATCATTAAAATCGAAATAGACTTCGTTACTCTGACGGTACAGCACAAAGTACTGAAAAGCTTCATCCACCGTACCGCAGAGTGTGACCCAGAAGACTGTATCGCCAAGACGTCCGGCCACAGCGTAAACGGGCAGGGCCAGCAGCGCATACTGGACAAAGTGAATAGTCTCGACACTGAAAACCACAAGAACTTTATAAGAAATCACGGCCAGTGCCAGAGAGAATGAGAACCATAAGGTTTTGCGCGTCTTATCTTTTTCTTTTATGATTTTGAAGATGACGGCGAGAGAAAAAACGACCAGGACAAGAAGATAAAACATAAGCATAAAACCGTCATAGACTTTGAAAGTCAAGGTCTTTCTAAGCCAGTCAAATATCCTGGAAACTTCCTTATGGGACAATATAACAGCCGACAGATAGGCACCCGCGATTGCAGACGCGTAAATTTTCTTCTTCGAAAGCAGGAGGATCACCCTGTCCATATATTGAGTTCCCAGGTCCATATTCAGGAAATATCCGATGCTTCCTGACCTTTTGATTATATCAGAGGGCCGGACACACAGGCAAAATGCGATAAAAATAATGAATAATCTTCACGATTAAACACCAGTCAAAAACTTTAAGACTATCTGTTATAATATTTCTCAGTACGCGTGAACTAAAGTCATGAAGAGGCATGATTTGCCCTTATATAGAATGAAACGGAACAGCAGCGTCAACCGCCTCACCGCCGGGGTACCAGGTAATGCCCTTTAATTCACTTCCCTCGAGCGATTTCATCAACAGAGAAAACGAACTGGCCTATCTTAAGCGTCTTGCCGACCTGAATGAACTTGACACCTCGAACAACATCCTCCTTGAGGGCGCCCGTGGGATGGGGAAGACGGAGATCATCAAACAGCTTTACCGTCATGTCTTCTGGGAAGACAGGAATGTTATCCCTTTTTATTATTCTTTCCGGAGGGGGACCCTTAAAGCGACTCATTTCGTGAGAGATTATTTTACGAGGTTCATAAGACAGTATCTCGCCTGCTGGAAGAAAAACCCCTCATACATCGACAGCATGGGGACCCCTCTTATAAAACTCGTCCCCCTGCTCGCTTCTCTCAAGCTCGAATGGATGATCGATCTTCTGGAAAATCACCGTGAGCATATGGCCGGGGGTGATGTGTACGAACAGTTGATGAGTGCGATCACTGTCCCGGTTATTGCTGCACGCAGCGCCGGCCGTCCCCTGCTTGTCCTTCTCGATGATTTCCATATGTCCGTTCATCTGTATGAAAATGAACCGGGAGACCTGCCCGGTCTCTCAAGTCTCTTCGAAGGCCCCATTAAGACGTCACTTTGTCCCCATATCCTGACAGGCTCTCCCGAAGGAGTGCTTGAGGGGATCTTCACCGATGACGCTTTCAGGGGGAAGGCCGAGAGGGTATTCCTCGGAGAATTACCGGAGCATGACGCATACGCCCATTTTCTTACCCTCTGTGAAAAATTCGGGCTTAACGCGGACAAGGAAGCCGTCCGGGGCTTTATGCGTCTTCTGGGCGGAAATCCTCTATATATAAGAAATATGGTAAAGGCCCTTCGCAAGATGCACAAGAAAGACATTTCCGAAAATGACCTCCTGGAGTCCTACGGGCATGAAGTTTTGGAGGGAGAAACGGCTTTCTACTGGTCATCGGTATTCGGTGAGCACTTCAGAGATCCGTCCGGAAGGAGGGCGGCCCTCGAACTTCTTATGTACCGTATCCGGGCGGGTGACGGTCTGCCCGATTACGACAGGCTCTCGATGGTCCTGGGGATTTCTCCGTCTTCCCTTACGTCCGCCGTCGAGTCGCTCCATCGTGCAGGCATGATGAAAGTCGGGGAAAGGCCCGGACAGATAAGAGATAACGTGCTGCAGGATTTTATCCTCGGTCTTTACATGAAGGAGATCGAAGGCAAAAAAGCCCGTCATATACGCGAAATCATCGAGACGAAATACCGTTCGGCCAAAAGCACGGCAACGAGTTTCGAGATGGTCATCCCCATGGCGTCTGATGCCGAACTCGTTGCGGCGAGAGCGGTCGAACAGATAGGCAGAAACCTGAAAATCGATCCTGATCTGATCGACAAAATTCAACTGGCGCTTATCGAATGCTGCATCAATGCGATGGAACATAGCGGGAGTTATGAGAAAAAGGTTTTTCTTAAATTCGGGGTTTCTTCCGAGCGGCTGGAGATCTCGATAGAGAGTCCCGGCAGGTTCTTCGATCCCGGTCAGACGGGGGAGCAGTCCACCGAGGAAAAACTGGGCGCAGGGACAAAGAGGGGGTGGGGACTTACGCTCATGCGGAAGATCATGGATGAAGTAAGAGTAGAAAGGATAGATGAAAGAACAAGAGTTATACTGGTCAAAAAAATCAAACCGGATGAGGTGTTGAAATGAACCCGGCAAATTTTAATGTAACATCGAGGCTGAGCGGGGATACCGCCATCCTGTATCCCCGGGGATACCTGAACAATATCGCGGGAGAAAGCCTTGTACAGGAATGTGATGCCTATATCGAACAGGGGATAAAGAAGATCGTCCTCAATTTCAGGGAGACGGACTTCATCAACAGTATCGGCATCTCACTTCTGCTCAATATCATAGAAGGCCTTAAGGACTGCGGCGGGACGCTCTGCTTCACGGACATGGGCAGGATACACATCGATACCTTCGAGATGCTGGGGCTGACGAAATATCTCCTCGTTTTCACCTCCGAAGAGGAGGCGTTGAGAAGTCTTCACGCTGAAGGAGCCGTATGAGCGCGGAACTTAAGAGAGCGCTCTACAACATATCCGCCCTGGCCGACCTCGGGCAGGAAATAACCTCCGAGAAGAACTTCAGCCTCAAAATCCAGTCGGTCTTATATGTCATCATGGGCACGTTCCTTGTGAACAAGGGAGCGATCCTCTGGTACGACAAGTCGACAGGGAAGATAATCCCCATCGCCCAGAAAGGGTTCAACGAATCGGAGTCGCCGACATTGATCACAAATATGGGACAGGTGCTCGCCATGCGGAGAAACGAACCTTATCTGAGCACCGACGACAGCCTTTCCTCTGTTCTGCCTTTGGAAGAAGCCCTTATCAGGGCCGGCGCCGAGATATTCATGCCCC
The DNA here is from genome assembly GCA_040235385.1 of Candidatus Sulfobium sp. Classification (GTDB taxonomy): domain Bacteria; phylum Nitrospirota; class Thermodesulfovibrionia; order Thermodesulfovibrionales; family UBA6898; genus JBECKU01. The sequence goes on from JBECKU010000068.1 coordinate 19,497, forward strand.
TGTGGGTAAAAGAGGAATTCATCGGGGCGATCGTCCTCAGTAATAAGTTCACGGCGGAACCCTATGGTCTCGAAGATCTCGAACTACTCAAAGTCATTGCGAACCAGATCGCCATCACGATAAACAACCATATGCTCTTTCTCGATCTTTACGAACAGCTCGACAAAAATCGCACACTCTACGAGGAAATGAGGCTCATCTATCATGATACGATCCAGGCCTTTGCCGCAGCCATCGACGCAAAAGATGTCTACACGAAAAACCATTCCCAGCGCGTCGCTAAATACGCCGTGGCCATCGGCAGGGAACTCGGCTGGAACGAGTCGGATATAGAAGGCCTTTACATCGCCGGGTTCCTTCACGACGTGGGAAAGCTCATCATAAGCAACGATCTCCTGAACAAAAAGGAGACCCTCACGGAAAAAGATATCCGGGAATTGAGACGCCATCCGACCCTGTCTTACAAGATCCTCTCCAAGATTAAATTTCCCTGGAAAGACGTGGCACCGATGATCAGGCACCACCACGAAAAGCTTGACGGGTCAGGTTATCCCGGGGCCCTGACACGAAACGACCTGAGCGACGGCGTAAAGATTCTCACGCTCGCCGACTCCTTTGACGCGATGACATCGGAAAGGGCTTACAGGGGCAGGATGGACCTCGGGGAGGCGCTCGAAGAGCTGAAGAGATGCCTTGATACACATTTCGACGGGAAGATAGTCGGCGCCTTCTGCAGGGTCCTTGAAAAGGAAATAAAGGGGGAACTTCCGGAACCGAACGTACTTCCGCACCTTGAGAAAGATTTTGATGCGTCAGTCATAACCGGCATGCTCGAAGCGATCATACAGGAACTTTCCGTCTGAACCAATCCATTAGCCCGAATTATCACATGAGAAACTGCGTGAACTGGAGGGATATAGTCTCCGGATGGTTTCTTTTGCCGACCTGCCTGCCGGCAGGCAGGAATGAGCCCTGAGATTATAGCCCTCCTTTCAGACAATGAAAGCCGATGAATTTATGGGTTAATTACCCGGATGGAATAAAAATCTTTACGCGGGTCCCTTTCCCCGGGGAACTTTCGATCCCCATTTCCCATCCATGAGCTTTCACGAGATGTTTCACTATTGCCAAGCCGAGACCGGTCCCCCCCAACTTTCTAGAGCGCGCAGCATCCACCCGATAAAATCGTTCTCCCAGCCTTGAAAGATGTTCGCCCGGAATCCCGATGCCAGTATCCTCGACAAACAGGACAGTCTTCCCTTCTTCTTCGTCCATTCCTAAAATAATCCCGCCCGTTTCCGTAAATTTAATCGCATTATCGACGAGGTTTATGAGAATCTGGATCAGCCTGTTTCTGTCCGCTTTGATCGTCGTCATTTCAGATTTAAGCGATGTCTTCAAATAAAGGTTTTTTGCAGAAGCCTTTTCCCGGAGCGTCGTCGCCACATGCTCTGCCACATCCCCGAAATCCACCGCCGTTTTTTCAATCCTGATCACTCCCAGCTCGATCCTGGATATCATCATAAGGTCGTCGACGAGGGAATTAATCCGTTCACTGTTGGCCTTCATCGTCTGAAGGAATTTAACCGCATTAGCCCTGTCATCTATCGCGCCGTCCAGAAGGGTATCCGCAAACCCCCGGATCGCGGTCACCGGTGTTTTTATTTCGTGAGACACGTTGACGACAAAATCCTTTCTCATTCTCTCCAGTTTCTCGATCTGTGTGATATCGTGCAAGACCACGACGAATCCGGAGAGGGTCACCCCCCGGTAAAAAAGCGGAGAAACCCTCACCATGAGATACCTCTCACCAGGGGATTCAAGCCTGATCTTTGCGGTACCCGGCGAACGGTCCCGGCGCACATGGTCCATCAATTCGGCAAATTCCTGGTTTCGCACGATCTCGATATAATGCTGGCCCAAAAGAGAGATGTCCCTGAAGAATTCTTTTGCGGAAGAACTCGCGATGACCACTGTTCCGCCGGGATCGATAATCAAAAGTGCGTCAGGGATGCTCTTGAGAATGACACTGAGCCGCTTTGTCTCTTCCTCGTTTTCTTCGATCATATCCCTGAGTTTAACGGACATCGTGTTAAGGTTCTTTGCGATTTCGTCGAATTCCTCCGCCTCCTCAAGGAATAATCTCGCCTCCAGGTCACCACGCGCGAGAGCTTTGGAATAATCGGTTATCTGCCCGAGAAGCTTTCTCAAACGGTTAGTCCTCAACATGGAAAAAAGCCCCGTTATGAGAAGAACTAAACTGACGACGAGGACAATCTTTATCCTCAAGATGTTTACCGCACTACTGATATTTTTCAGAGGAACGGCTAACCGTATAAAGCCCTGGAGGCTTTCACCTTCAGCGACCGCCCGTGAGAAATAGAGGAAATCCTGCTTCAAAGTCTTGCTGTAACGGATAGCCGATCCTGTTATTCCAGCCAGTGATTCCTGGATTTCAGGCCTCGACAGATGATTGTCCATACGGGCCGGCGACTCGTCAGAGTCTCCGAGGACTATACCGTCTTTTCCTATGATCGTTACCCTTGCGCCGGTCTTCTCCTTTAACATGCTACAGAGCCCACTGATACCGGCTCCATGAAAGTCGACGTAGGGAACGATGAGATCCGTCTGGACAGCCAGATCTTTCCTGAGATTATTAATATAATTTTGTTTGACAGCGGCAGCTATGTATATTTCGGTGAATATGACGGACAGGACCATTATGAGGGCATAGGCGGCGAGGGTCTTTCTGAAGATCCCCTTTTTCATGTCAGGCTCTCAGAGACAAAACCCCGGATCTTTTTCAGGACCTCCTCGCCGTCCGGAGCCGATGCAACACCGGACCCTTCCTTTGGGAGGTTACACCAAACGAGTTCAACCAAATCGGGTTCATCGTCAGCGACGAGAATTCTTTTTGCTTGCACGTTATAGGTATACCATTTGTATTAAGGGTGAAGCAAACAGGACCGACAATTCAGGAAAGACGCGGATCAGGGATTTAGCCCGCAGCCCGGCGGATCTCGTCAGCGGTCACTCCTTTGTGGATTCTGACTCTCCCGATGGTCTCGGGCAATATGAACCTCAGCTCTCCTGAAACCGTTTTCTTGTCCAGTAGCATCGATTCAAGCAGGTCCTGGAATTCTATGCCGTCAGGCATCTCCGTGGGAAGGTCGCAGGATTCCAGGAGGCTTTTTATTCTCCTGACCGATCCTTCATCGAGGAGGCCGAGGGCATTGGACAACCTGGCTTCCAGATACATTCCGATCGCAACCGCTTCGCCGTGCAGGTATTTCGTGTATCCAGTGACCGTCTCGATCGCATGCCCGATAGTATGACCGTAATTCAGTATCGCCCTGAGTCCGGACTCCCTCTCATCTCTTGAAACGACATCGGCCTTTATCTCACAGGAACGCCTGATAAGATGGCCCAGGGCATCGCGGTCGAGGCTGAGGATACTCTCACGCCCATCTTCCAGGAACCGAAACAGGTCATCGTCCCAGATAACGCCGTACTTGATGACTTCGGCGAGGCCCGCCAGATATTCCCGGCGGGGCAAGGTCTGCAAAGTCCCGATATCGATCCAGACTAGTCGCGGCTGCCAGAAGGTCCCGATCATGTTCTTCCCGAGGGGATGGTTGACCCCTGTTTTTCCTCCGACGGAACTGTCAACCTGGGCCAGCAGCGTTGTAGGGACCTGGATGTAATCTATCCCTCTCATGTAAGTAGAGGATACAAAGCCCGCGATATCACCTATCACCCCGCCCCCGAGGGCGATCACTGCGGACTTCCTGTCCAGTCGGGCCTTCAATAGTTCATCGTAGATACTCTGGACTCGTATGAGGTCCTTGTACTGTTCTCCATCGGGGATTATGACCTCGACTATGCCGAACCCTGAATCCTTCATCGATTTCGTCAACTCGGCGCCGTAGAAACCATGTACTGTCGGGTTGCTCACCAGGGCCACGGTCCCGCTGAACTCGAACTTTTGAAGCGCCCTGCCGATCTGCCCGAGAACGCCGCTGTCGATCACTATGTTGTAACTTCTCTCGCCGAGCTCGACCCTCACTTTTCCCATCGGTATACCTCCGCTATTTCCTCCGCGACCTGAAGGGGGGTCTTCTTTTCCGTATCGATCATAATACCGGCCTTTTCATAAAAAGGCTTTCGATAAGCGAGCAGTGCCTCTATCTTCGCCCGGGGATCATCGACCTTAAGCAAGGGCCTGTCCCCGCTCGCGCTTGTCCTTTTCACTATGGTCTCGGCTTTTGCATCCAGGCAAAAGACGATTCCGTTCTCTCTGAGGGCCTCCATATTTTCCTCCCTCAGGACCGCCCCTCCCCCGGTCGATATAATGAGATTTCGCCCCCGGGAAATCTTCTTTATCATCCCGGTTTCCATGTCCCTGAAATATTCCTCACCGAACCGCCCGAATATGTCGTTGATTTTCATCCCCTGTTCTTTCTCGATCTCGAAATCGACGTCGACAAGCCGCATGGCCAGAATCCTGGAAAGCTCCTTACCAACTTCTGTCTTGCCCGTCCCCATGAAACCGGTCAGTACGATATTTTTCATTTGACCCGCTCTATTCTCCGTGTCTTCGTGTCCCTACCGTTAATTTTTCTTGTCATTTTGTACGAGTTTTACTTTTTGAGGCGCCGACGATCAAAATATGGCCCGGCTAAAAAGTCCTCAGGTAAGAAAGATAAGAATTGAAGTTGTTCATAATTTCCTTTTTGCTGTCTCCCCCGAATTTCTCCAGAAACGCATCCGCGATCACGAGTGCGGTCATGGCCTCGCCGACGATGCCGGCGGCGGGTACGGCACAGACATCGGACCGCTCATATGCGGCTCGGAATGCCTTTTTGGTGGTTATATCCACGGACATCAGAGGTTTCCGCAGGGTCGGGATCGGTTTCATAACCGCCCTGATAATGATCGGCATGCCGTTCGTTATGCCCCCCTCGATCCCACCCGCATTGTTGGTCTTGCGGTAAAAACCCGCCGACTTCTCAGCCCCCTTTTTCTTCCGGAAAAATATTTCATCCATCACATCGGAGCCAAACTTCCCTGCAGCTTCGAAACCCATCCCGATCTCGACGCCTTTTACGGCCTGGATGCTCATAATGGCCTGGGCGAGTCTGCCGTCGAGTTTCCTGTCCCACTGGATGTGGCTGCCAAGGCCGGCAGGCATCCCCACGACAAAGATCTCAAAGATTCCTCCCAGGGAGTTGCCTTCTTTCACGGCCCTGTCGATCAGGCCGACCATCTTTTTCGATGTTGCTTCATCCGGACATCTGACCGAGGACGCTTCCGCCTTTTTGAAAGCCTTAAGGAGTTCTTTCTCATTCAACGCGGGCGCCGGGCGGTCCGACTTTGCTTTTCCGATCCGGACGACATAACTTCCGATTGCGACCCCGAATTCCGCTAAAAATTGTTTGGCAACCGACCCCAGTGCGACACGCATCGCGGTCTCGCGGGCGCTTGAGCGCTCCAGGATGTTGCGGATATCTTTCTGGTCGTATTTCAGCGCACCGGCGAGGTCTGCATGGCCCGGCCTGGGTTTTGTCACGGGCCTTATCGCTCCCTCATCCGATACATCGGAGGACATGCCGGCACGCCAGTTTTCCCAATCCTTGTTTCCGACGAGGATGCTGATGGGCGACCCCAGGGTCTTTCCCCATCTTACCCCGGACAAGATCTCCGCACGGTCGGACTCGATCTTCATCCTGCCGCCCCGGCCGTAGCCCCCCTGGCGACGTTTAAGATCGTTGTCGATCCCGTCGGATGACACCGAAAATCCGGCGGGTATGCCCTCGATAATCCCTGTCAGGGACTTGCCATGTGACTCGCCTGATGTAAAATATCTCAGTCTACCCATACTTGCTTATTATATCCTCACAGTAACAACCGATCCATAATAACACAGGTATGCCCCAAAAGTTATCAACCGGTCTCCTCTTAGACGATGCTGTTGTGGAGCAATGGTCAAGGTAAAGAGGTGACAGCATAGCATAAATAACTTTTAATGGCTCTATCCGGCCCGATGAACTCATTCAATAAAAAAAGCCAATGGTTAATTTGCCGGGAAATGGAATATTGTGGAAGGCAGCATGCTCGATGTTTTCATTTATATGCAGAAATCCTATGATAAAAATCAGAAAAACGCCAGCGGGCATGAATGTCTTGGCATTAACCCGAGGATTGAAACGTGCGTGGTCCCGCGGAGATAAGATCGGTCGGCTGTATTGTTAGTGTCACTGAAAATTGGGAAAAAACCTGACGTGATTGGAATGACATTTAACTTTAAAAGCGGGCGGCTCAAATCCGCCCGCTTTCTATCGCAGCCGTTAAAGAACCCGATTCACTCTAAGGATTCGTCACTGTAACCGTAATGGTGACGAGGGTGTTAGCATTATCCTTCACAATAATACTCACCGGCGTACTCTCGGGAAGCCCGTCACATGCATCGGTTGTAACAGTGAAAAAGCCGCCGCTCGCAAACACAGGAGAATTCGTTATGGTAACGGGTGCAGTACTTAACGGTGCCGTCG
>JBECKU010000071.1:0-8926 GCA_040235385.1 Candidatus Sulfobium sp.
CTTGTCCCATGGGGGCGATACCAGTCGCCGCCGTAAAAGAATATCTCCCCTTCTATCCCGGGAACATAATAGACGTTTGTCCGCGGGATCGCCACGATCCGGGGAGGCGCAGGAAATACGAAAGCAGGTGTAGCGGGAGGAGCTACTACAACCCCTGGGAAGGGCGCGTAAAACCCTATATTGAGATGCACACCCGCCTCGCTTGTTCCCGGTTTGGCGAGAAACCCGATCAGTGCCGCCGCGAAAACTACTGCGATGATAATTTTTTTCTTCATAACGACCTCCTTGTTCTTTATCATTGAGTTCATTTTGCCAAAGTAATTTGAAGAATAAATGAAAAACTTATGAACTATTGTGAAGATGGAAGAAGCGGTCCAATGTTCAAAGTTCCCGCCTCGGGCGAGTCGCTCTCCTCGGCGAGTCGCCGGGGCGACCGAGGCGACAAGATTCAAAGTAAAGTTAAAAAGGCCTAAGGCAAAGGCCGGGGTGAAGCTCGGCATTTAGCTGAAAAAGTTCAATGTTCCATATTGTAAGATCGAAGCTGATACAATAAAGATAAAAAATAGGAGCATTGCAATGCATGCATTTTTTGCCCCTACAGACGGAATGCCGAAGTTTAATATGCAAGTGGTCCGAGGAGTCCTTATGCTACTTGCGGCGATATCCTGCACGCCTGCGGAAAGACGTCCGGGACCTCCTTTGCAGGTGGTCTCTTTTGTCGACCTTAAGCGCTATGCCGGTGAATGGTATGAGATCGCGAGATATCCCCATCAGTTCCAAAAGGGCTGCGTGGGCAGCAAGGCAACATACAGTCTGCGCGATGACGGGAAGATCGCGGTCCTCAATGAATGCTATGAAGGGTCTTTCAATGGCAAAATTAAGCGTGCAAAGGGCAAGGCCTGGGTGGTGGATGAAAAGACCAATGCGAAGTTAAAGGTATCTTTTTTCTGGCCATTCTCCGGCGACTACTGGATCATCGATCTCGGTAAAGACTACGAGTACGCAGTCGTAGGTCACCCTGACCGCACATATCTTTGGGTCCTGAGCAGGACAAAGACGATGGACGCCATGGTCTATGAAAAAATTCTCGAACGGCTTGAAGAAAAGGGATATGATACCTCCCGACTGATAAAATCCGTACAGGAGTGAATCAATAACTTTCCCTGACCTTACAAAAAGTTTTTGACATGTGGTTCGTTCTGACCCATGTTCTAAATCATGATATTAATGTCTCATCTCCGGGATCAGACTAGAATCTTAAGTGACGGTCGGCAGCGAGAGCTGAGATTCAATATGGTCAATAAACCGGACCCGTATCAATTTATTTTCATTCGATCGGAATGGAAAATATTACTCATTCCAACGCAACTCATAAGTTATTTCCCATGAATCCCCGGGAAGCTGACGGATGTTTTTCCGGTTTAAGGTGAGGTTTTTGCCTCCGGCCATCTCAACCGCCTTTTTTGAATACCCGAGACATGCAGGTGTCAGCCAGTCAAGAAATACGGACGGCAGAGTGAACTTTAATATCGCGTGCCCCTTCTCGGCAACGGACACCTCGACTTTGCCTGCATTAAAAAATTTATCCCACAGCTTTGGGTAGTTCTTTATCACAAACGACGGATTCGTGAAATGGAAGAAGATCTTATAAATTTTCTCCAGACTCTGGTCCGCAACATATTCATATATACCGGCGATCTCCGTGTCCTTCGCAGATGCCAGTTTCGCCGTCAGCGCAGTAATCATTTCCTTATATGCAGAAAAAGGATATTCCTGGTTGACCAATATAGCACTGCCCCATATTTCCTGAGCTTGTTGTGGCAAAGACGCTATCACCTGCTGCCATGTCTCGGTTCCGTACTTCGACTCAACGAACCGTTTTGAGTAGAGAAAGTTGACCCCCTTTGCCATGACTTGCTTCATAATACCCCCTTGTTATATCCCTTCTTCACTCTCCCCAGTCTATCTGGTTTCAGTCCCGGACCATTAATAAATTAAGAACGTTTACGTCTAAATTGCTATTATTTTGAAGTGATATCGTCTAAATGTCAATATAAAATTATTAGATGATTTAATAAATTTAACTTGATAAACTGTTCAAAAAGTGAGGAAAGCAGCAGGCAAGAGTAGCTCAAAAGTGTATAGTTGATACGAAATAAGGGGCCACTTTCCGCAGCCCCCAAATTGGCTGGCGTCCCCAGCGGGATTCGAACCCGCGTTACCGCCTTGAAAGGGCGATGTCCTAGGCCGGGCTAGACGATGGGGACATTTGTGGTGAGCCGCGTTGGATTCGAACCAACGACCCACGCCTTAAAAGGGCGTTGCTCTACCAGCTGAGCTAGCGGCCCAAAAAACATAGACTATAAAAATACACCTTATCTAGGTTGCTTGTCAAACGCCTGCCTGTATTATGCCATTTTTTGGGAAAGATGAAAATCAGGTCCGTGCAGCGCGCTCTTTCGTGTAAGGAAGCAGTCCACCGCTTTTAATTATCTCTTTCTCCCTCTCGTTCAAATTCGATTTCACAACGAAAGTGATGCCCTGGGTCTGATTTTCGACGAAGTACTTCTGATCATCATCAAGAGAAGATGAGACTTGCGGGACGACAAGGCGGTCGGTCCGGGAGACCCTGTCGTAATCATTAGGGTCGTCGAAGATGAGCGGCATGATCCCGAAATTTATCAGGTTAGAACGGTGGATGCGCGCGAAAGATTTTGCGATGACGGCCTGTATACCCAGGAACATGGGCGCGATCGCCGCGTGCTCCCTGGAGGAGCCCTGCCCGTAGTTTTCGCCGCCGATGATGATGCCGCCGCCTTTTGTCTTCGCTTCCCTGGCCCTGCCGCTGAAGGTCGGGTCGATATTTCTGAAGACGAACTCCGATATGACAGGTATATTGGAACGGAAGGGAAGGACCGCCGAACCCGCAGGCATGATATCGTCAGTCGTTATATTGTCTCCGAGCTTCAGGAGGACTTCCGCCTCTATCCTGTCCTTCAAAGGCTCCTTTATTGAGACTTCTTTTATATTGGGGCCCTTGATCACTCTTACGCCGGAGGTGTCTTCCCTGGGCGGGATAATGAATGTCCTGTTAATGAGATATTGAGACGGCTCTTCGAATGCTTCGATAGAGAACCCGGATTCCCTGGGATCGACCATCGAGCCCGTCAGGGCGAATACCGCGCAGGATATGGGACTCGCGAGATATACGGAGGCGTCTTTCGTTCCGCTCCTCCCTTTGAAGTTCCGGTTGTAGGACCTCACCGAGACCTGTCCCGACCCGGGGGCGCCTCCCATGCCGATGCAGGGTCCGCAGGAAGATTCGAGAATTCGGGCGCCGGCCGCGATCATATCGGCCGTGAGCCCCTCCCTGGTGATCATCTCATATACCTGTCTCGACCCCGGATTGATCAGGAGGTTCATCCGCTCCGCGACAGACCGGTCTTTCAATATGGATGCAACCGCCTTCATGGACTGATACGAGGAATTAGTGCAGCTTCCGATGCAGACCTGGTCGACTTTTGTGCCGGAGAGGCTCCGGACCGTGGTAACATTGTCGGGGCTGTGGGGCTGGGCGATCATCGGCTCGATGCTATCGAGGTTTATCCCGATGCTCTCTTCATATCCGGCGTCCTCATCGGCTGAAAGCGCCGTCCAATCCGATTCCCGGCCCACTGCCCTGAGATAGAACCGCGTCCTCTCATCGCTTGGGAAGACGGACGCCGTGGCGCCGAGTTCCGCGCCCATATTGGTGATGGTCGCTCTTTCAGTTACATTGAGGTCGCTTACGCCCGGCCCTCCGTATTCCATGATCTTGCCGACTCCGCCTTTTACACTCAGCCGCCTCAGGATCTCCAGGATTACGTCCATCGCGGTCACCCAGGGCCTCTGTAACTTTCCGGTAAGCTCGATCCTCACGACCTTAGGCATAGCGATCTCAAAGGGGGCGCCGCCCATGACGGTGGCTGCATCGAGCCCCCCGACGCCTATGGCTATCATTCCCATCCCGCCCCCGGTCGGGGTATGGCTGTCCGTTCCCAGAGCGATCCTTCCCGGCGCAGCGAACTGTTCGAGATGTACCTGATGGCAGATACCGTTGCCGGGTTTGGAAAAGTACGCTCCATATACGGCGGCGACCGTCTGAAGGAAAAGATGATCATCGGGGTTCATGTAATCGGACTGGAGCATGTTATGGTCTATATAAGAAACGGCCAGCGGGACTTTTACCCTGTCGAGCCCCATTGCTTCGAACTGGAGCCACGTCATAGTGCCGGTCGCGTCCTGTGTATAAACCTGGTCTACATTGAGTCCTACGGATGACCCCGGGTCAGTGGTCCCATATGCGAGGTGAGAATCAAATATCTTCTCTACGATGTTTTTACCCATAAAAACTCTCCGGGAAACAAGAATGTCGTATATTTTTTTGCAGAGGGGGCGGAAAAGTCAAATTTTATACCGGGAAATTGAAAATTTTGCAATAAGCGGACCCTCTCGCGGTAATTCTTTGACTTTGTCATTTTCTCTATGGTAAAAAATATACGAAAATAAAAGAAAAATACGTTTTATCAGGAGAGAATATGCATTTTTTTGCCTATAAAGGCAATCAGCTGTGCGCAGAGGATGTCCCCGTTGAGCTCCTCGCAAAAAAATACGGGACGCCTCTCTATGTTTACAGCTATAAAACAGTCTTACGTCACTTTCAGGCATATGAGAAGGCATACCGGGTCTATCCCCATATTATCTGCTACGCCCTAAAAGCCAATTCCAATGGCGCGATATTGCGCATCCTGGCAAAAAACGGCGGAGGGGCCGATATCGTCTCCGGAGGGGAACTCTATCGGGCCTTGCAGGCGGGGATTGTCCCGGAGAAGATAGTTTATGCCGGCGTCGGCAAAACGGAAGAAGAGATACGGTTTGCCCTGAAGTCGGAGATCCTGATGTTCAATGTCGAATCCGGGGACGAACTGCGGGAGATCGACAGGATCGCGGGCAGGATGAGGGTGAAGGCCCCTATCGCATTGAGGGTCAATCCCGACATCGATCCGCAGACCCATCCTTATATCTCTACCGGCATGAAGGAGCACAAGTTCGGGCTCCCGATCGGTGAAGCACTTGAGCATTACCGCCTCGCCTCCGGACTGAAAAATATAGTCGTAGTCGGCATTCATACACACATCGGCTCTCAGATCACCAATATTTCCCCTTTCGTCGATTCCCTTGAACGGGTACTCATCCTCCTCGACGATCTGAGGAAGGAGAAGTTCGATATAAAGTATCTCGATATCGGGGGAGGTCTCGGGATACCCTACCTCGACGAGAGGCCCCCGGCTCCGGGAGATCTCGCCAGGGAACTGCTTCCCCTGATATCCGACAGGAAACTGACGCTGATCATGGAGCCGGGAAGGTCCATAGTGGGAAACGCGGGCATCCTTGTTACCAGGACGCTTTACCTGAAAAAAGGGGCAGGCAAAAATTTTGTGATCGTCGATGCGGGCATGAACGATTTGATGCGGCCGTCGCTTTACGGCGCTTATCACCATATACTGCCCGTCCGGAAGAAGAGAAGACCCGAGTTGACCGCCGACATCGTTGGGCCGATCTGCGAATCGGGAGATTTTCTCGCGAAGGAACGGTCGATTGGAAGGGTCGAACGCGGCGAGTATCTGGCCGTTATGAGCGCAGGCGCCTACGGTATGTCCATGAGATCCAACTATAACAGCAGGCCTACCATCGCCGAGGTTATGGTGAACGGCGGAAAACACAATCTGATACGCGGACGAAGCACATACGAAGACCTTTCGCGAAACGAAAAGATACCCGGATATCTCAGATGAGACTCCATTTCACGAAGATGCACGGGACGGGGAATGATTTCATTCTCATCGATTGCCGGGATAAAGCCGTAGATGACCTGCTTTCAGCAGGCGGCGACATATGCAGGAGGCTCTGCCACAGGAGATTCGGTATCGGTGCGGACCAGGTGCTTCTCCTCTATGACTCCGACACGGCGGACTTCAGGATGCGCATCTTCAATGCGGACGGCGGCGAGGTCGAGATGTGCGGCAATGGTATCCGCTGTCTTGCCAGGTATATATGGGACCGGGGGCTCTCGGACAAAGACGAGTTGATCGTCGAGACACTTGCCGGGATGATCAGGCCCGTCAGGGAAGGCGATCTGGTGAAGGTCGATATGGGTGAGCCTGTGCTCGAACCGGAAAAGATACCGGTGAAAATAGCTAAAAGCCCTGAGCTCATAGCTAATAGCTCAAAGGACACCTCACGAATTGTCGATTTCCCTTTAATGTCGGCGGGCAGAGAGTTTAGAATCACATGCATATCGATGGGTAATCCCCACGCGGTCATTGTTGTGGACAGCGTCGATGATCTGGATCTCGAAAAATATGGACCCCCGATAGAAAATGATCCGTTATTTCCCAACCGGATAAATGTAGAGTTTATCGAGATATCCGACCGGGGAAGGATAAGGATGCGGGTATGGGAGAGGGGTGCAGGTGAAACCATGGCCTGCGGTACGGGGGCGTCAGCCGCTGTAGTGGCTGCATGCCTTCAGGGACTGACTGACAAAAAAGTCGTGGTGGGCTTGCTCGGGGGGGAGCTTGTGGTAGAATGGAACGAAGACAACCACGTGTGGATGACCGGTCCCGCGGTTGAGGTATTTGAAGGTTGGGTGAATCTTTAATCAGGGAAAGGTAAGTGGCGCCCTCAAAGGACAGAAGAAAACATGCACGGATCGGATACGACATGCCGATCGAATTTTCTCTTTCCGTGCTGGAATTCGGGGACTTGCAGAACCTCAACCTCGAAGGCAAGGGAGTCGATATCTCCGAACAGGGGTTGGGTTTCTTTACCGGATATCCCCTGGAGTCGGGGCACGCGATCAGGTTGAAGAACGTCCACGGTTCTTCCGTGACCGCTATGGTAAGATGGGTCGCGGAGCTGGACGGGAAATTCCGGGTTGGAGTACTTTTTTACAAATGATGTTAGGAGGAGACATGATCAAAGGTTCGATAGTCGCGATAGTTACCCCTTTTAAGAAGGGCAAGGTTGACGAGAAGGCCCTTGGAAAACTCATCGACTGGCATATAGAACAGGGTACAAATGCGATCGTACCCTGTGGGACTACCGGAGAATCGGCAACGCTCGATTACGAGGAGCACTACGGGGTCGTCAGGTTCACGGTCGAGGCGGTCAACGGAAGGGTGCCGGTAATCGCAGGCACCGGAGCGAACTCTACGGACGAGACGATCATGATCACAAAAGAGGCGAAGAAAGCGGGTGCGGATGCCGCTCTGGTCGTGGCCCCCTATTACAACAAACCCACCCAGGAGGGTCTTTATTTGCATTATAAGAAGGTTGCTGACGCCGTCAGGATGCCTCTGGTGCTCTACAATGTGCCGGGCAGAACGTCGGTGAATATCCTCCCTGCGACCGTTGCGAGATTGGCCGGGGTAAGGAATATCGTTGCGATTAAAGAGGCTACGGGCGATATGAAACAGGTAAGCGAAGTGATCAGGTTATGCGGGGACAGGATCACCGTTCTTTCGGGGGATGATTTCACTACTCTTCCTCTCCTTGCTCTCGGCGGGAAGGGGACGATCTCCGTATCGGCCAACGTTGCTCCGGGATATGTCGCACGCATGTGCTCCCTCTGGGAAGAAGGCAGGCTCGAAGAGGCGAGGAAGATGCATTATAAACTCGAGCCGCTTAATGCCGCGATGTTCTTCGAGACAAACCCTATCCCTGTAAAGACGGCGCTCGCGCTCATGGGCAGGATCAGGGAAGAGTTCAGACTCCCGCTTTGCGGAATGGCCGCCGCGAACAAAGATAAGCTTAAGAAGGTCCTGAAGGACATGAAGCTGATATAGCCCCACGTCCGTAGCGTAGAATCTTTATCTTTCAGTTGCATAAAGCTGGAAAAAAGAAGGGGGATGTGCTGAAAAGGGTCCATAACCGGTCCTCCTCAAGCGGATCGCCGAGGCTGAAGGTCCGCAAGTCCTGGAATCCTGCCGGCCGGCCTTTTTCGAGAAGCCACTGGCGGTTATGTCTGCGGTAACGTGAATCATAATAAATTCATGCCGACCTTATGGCTTTTTGCAGCATGTCCCCCTTCTTCCTTATGCAGCATCAGGGTTTAGTCAGATTTACCGGTATACGATATATTTTTTGATTAAATCAATGTCTATGTTTTTGATGGCTGTTTCTCTTAATGATTTTCTGCTCAACTTTGAGAGATAGGGGAACGTTCCCATCAGCGGAACGGGCAATATCCTTCCAAGCAGTTCCACGTTCGTTTTCTCGGCAATGGAACGTTCCGGGGGAGTACTGAAATTAATAATCACCCCGGCGACTTCGAGGCCCCGCTTAAGTGCGGACTCCACGCTCAGCAGGGTGTGGTTGATCGTCCCGAGACCGGGTTTTGAGACGATTATGAGGGGCATCCCGAATTCTCCGGCAAGGTCGATGACAAAATAATCTTTCGCCACCGGAACCATGAGCCCCCCGATTCCCTCCGCAACCACGGCATCGTATTTTTGTGAGAACTTCGCGAAGGCTTTTCTGATAAGTGAGAGCCTGACCGGTCTTTCTTCCAACTCCGAAGCGGCAAGGGGAGCCAGGGGTTTTGAGTAGCGAACGAGTGTGATATCCGATATCGGATCGTCCATTCGCGCCAGCTTCTTCAGAAATAGACCGTCCCGGGGCATGAGATTCCCTTCCCTCCGCCGGCAGCCGCTTTCAATGGGTTTCATGACCCCGGGCGTCAGTCCCAGTGATTGAATGACCGTAACAATCGCACCGGAGATGACGGTTTTCCCCACGCCCGTATCGGTGCCTGTGACAAAAAAGCCTCTCCTTGGGTGAGTGGTCTTCCGGCGCATTCAGATTATCCTGCTGTCAAGGCTGAATA
>JBECKU010000102.1:0-3846 GCA_040235385.1 Candidatus Sulfobium sp.
TCCCATGGCTTCTCTCACAAGACGCATGGTCTCCTGCGCTGCCTTCCTGGCTTTTTCAGTGCCCTTGTCGATGATTTCCTTCAGTTGATCGGTGTTCCTGAGGAGTTGTTCTCTTTTGGTCCAAATAGGCTCCATTATATTGAAAATATTTTTGATAAGGACCTTCTTGCAGTCCAGACATCCTATTCCTGCCGTCCGGCAGCCCTCGGCAACAGATGCCTGTTCTTCTTTTGTAGAAAATATCCTGTGGAGCTGAAATACCGGTGAAAGGTCAGGCGTGCCGGGATCGGTCCTCTTCACCCGTGCCGGATCGGTGGCCATCGTCCTTATTTTGTGTTCGACTACTTTTGGACTGTCGGAAAGATAAATCGCATTATCGTAGCTCTTCGACATCTTCCTGCCGTCGATGCCGGGGACCTTCGGAAACTCGGTCAGGAGGGCATCCGGCTCCGGAAAAACTTCCTTATAAAGATGGTTGAACCTTCTCGCAATCTCCCGGGAAATCTCAAGATGGGGAACCTGATCGACACCTACAGGAACATATTTGGCCCTGTAAATAATAATATCCGCCGTCTGAAGAAGAGGATATCCGAGGAACCCGTATGTCGCAAGGTCCCTGTCTTTCAGTTCCTGTTGTTTTTCTTTATATGTCGGGACCCTCTCCAGCCACCCGAGGGGAGTAATCATCGAAAGGAGCAGATGAAGCTCGGCATGCTCGGGAATCCGGGACTGGATGAAAAGGGTGCATTTATCCGGGTCAAGCCCGGCGGCGATAAAATTGACGAGCAGATCATTTACCGAATCGTGGATAACAGAAGGGTTGGCATACCCTGAGGTGAGAGCGTGCCAGTCCGCAACGAAATAATAGCATTCATATCTGTCCTGAAGTCTTACCCAGTTCTGGAGGGCGCCCACCAGGTTTCCCAGATGGACCTTCCCGCTCGATTGCATGCCGCTCAATACACGTTCTTTTGACATATACTCCCCTAACCCGGAAAAACCGGAAGCAAGACAATTTCACCACAGGGGCACAGAGACACAGAGAAAGACCATTCAAAAAACCAATTTTTCGGTCTTATTTTATCGTTGCGCCTCAGTGTTTCTGCGGCGTATTCTTTAATAAAAGTTCGTTCCATTTTATACAAGACTTTATTTCCAAGGGACTAATACATTCCGAACAATTTCATAAAAAACCTGATAAAAGGCATTATTAGGCGTCCCGCGACCCCGGTATAAATCAGTATGAGAACGATTACGAATCCGAAACGCTCCAACTTATCCAAAGCGAGAGCCTGTCTGGAAGGAAGAAGTCCGGCGAGTACCCTGCCGCCGTCGAGTGGAGGAACGGGTATCATGTTGAAGGCTGCCAAGACGATATTAATTACCACGCTGGACGTAAGAATAAGGGCTACGGGGTGCAGTATCTTCTCGTTTAAGGTCTCAGGCGTAACAAGAGCGAGCGGGGCTAATACGAGTTTGAGGATGAGTACGCTCAGGAACGCCAGCAGTATGTTCGTTATGGGGCCGGCTGCGGCCGAGAGGGCCATGCCCTGTCTCGGGTTTTTAAAGTTCATGGGATTGATCGGGACCGGCTTTGCGTATCCGAAGACAAACTGTCCGTTGGTGAGTACGATCAGCATGACGGGCAATATGATCGTCCCAAAGATATCGATATGCACGATCGGGTTAAGGGTAAGCCTGCCGAGCATTTTCGCGGTAGGATCGCCGAGTTTATTTGCCACAAACCCGTGAGAAACCTCATGGAACGTAA
Organism: Candidatus Sulfobium sp.; assembly: GCA_040235385.1. Lineage (GTDB taxonomy): Bacteria > Nitrospirota > Thermodesulfovibrionia > Thermodesulfovibrionales > UBA6898 > JBECKU01. The sequence goes on from JBECKU010000102.1 coordinate 1,772, forward strand.
TGGCGATCAATATAGGCAGCGCCGATATGAGAAGCCGTCTTACAATGTCAGCGGAATCCAAATCATTCTTCTCCTTAAAGAAAGTTTATTCACCGCGGTAAAATATCTTTTGTTCCGTCTTTGCGCCTTATTAGTGAATTCTTTCAAAATTTCAAATGTCTATGGCCGGGCTTTCGCAACTGGGTTTAGACTCGTGATGTGCTTTATTATCCGGAACCTTCCATATGAGTTCGAAATTGCAGATAATGACTTCCGGTTCGCCGTGAGTATTATTCATAATCTCCCCATTACTGTCAACGGCCAGAAGGAGGTCATTGGCCTTTAATAAAGATCCGTCATATCCGGCGTTTCTTAAATTCTCCTTCACCTTGCTTAAAAGCATATTGCAGGCGGGCTCATCGATAATACCTTTATATACAGCCTTGAAGAGGTCGACCGGCATATAAATCGGACCCCGCTCGGCCACGGAATAATCCGGGCCGTTATAATAGCCCCGGATAGTGATATAGTTGTGATTTTCCTGAAGAATAGGGTTGCCCTCCGGGTCCAGAATTCCTTTATGGGAATCGTACCGGCGAAAATCGGCCGACGATTCTATCTTATCGCTGCCGGTCATATAAATGGCTCTCACATAGACTGAAGGAATGCCAAGCTCATTGAGCCTGTGGGCAATTGCAAATTCTTCGAAGGGACTGTTTATTCCATATTCCCTGATTTTGGAATTGTATTCGTTCTGTTCTTCCGGCAGCTCGCCCACGCGGGAGGTTTTCCAGACGAGATGGATATTGTCTTTAGTGATCGTGTAAAAAATCTCCTTCGTATCCGACAGCTTCAGGGAAGGGGTTTTTCTCCATCGCTCGGGCAGAAAAAAGTCGAACAAACGGGCGTTATTGCCCACCACCCATAGGTGGCCGGCTGTACTTTCCGCGTGTCCGTAAACGTAGGGAACTCCCAGGACCTCCATCCGCTTCAGGTGGGCCGGCAGCGGAGAGGGTTTAAAGCGGTCTCTCTGATTATCGAGATAGGAGTGCCTCCGGGAATTCTTGACTTCGATCTCGTGTTCGGCCGTCCGGAGAAGAAGTTCATAATCGATCACCGAATATCTGCCTTCAGAGATCAATTGGCAGAGAAAACTAACCTGCTTACCTGGTGCATCGATAGGACTTTCCGTCCGGGCGATCTCCTCGACTACTACCGTATCCTCTTCACTTATGATGATATGTTCCGGTTTCATGTCAGCTACGAGATATCCCTTCTTCTCGAGGTCCGCGATAACTTTATGGTTGATTACCTTCAGATGTTTGGTGATTTCCTCATCGTTGATGTCGATATGCTCGAAGACTTCGGCAATATTTTTCCCTTCGATCCACTCGTAGATCATCTTGTACTGCTTCAGTATGTCAAGATCGATACCCGGATGTTTCACCTGTATACGGTTGATTTTCGACCGCGATCTCCCGCTTTGCCACGGTTGCATCCGCTCCGGCGGGACATAAATGGCCAAAGGGCGTTGGGTCTTTACTTTCATGTCCTTGGGCCCGTAAGTGCTTTCCTTCATTTCCATAACGAGGGAAAATTCTTCCCACGGGCTGTTAAATTCGGCGTCACAAAACTCCTGCAGTGTATGCGTATCCAGCGGGACATCTTCCCCTACGCGGCAATTCTTGACCACCAGGTCGAGACTCTTGCCGTTTACGACTTTGGTCGGGACCTTATAAACCGAACTCGTCCCCTTGAGCCTTATCCTGCGCGCACGAAACCATTTTTTCTCATACCAGTTGCAGATCTCGAAATGTTCCTCGTAAGGCTCCGCGAAACGGGTAAGATACAGATCCCCCCCGTCGCTGGTTTTGGTGTGAAAATACACCAGATGCAGCACATAGACCAGTGATTTTTTAGATGTTACCTTTTCCATTTACCTGACACTTTATAACTGAAGAAACATGTCCGATGTGATAACAAGACATGCATGGAGAAATAATCGTTATCGGTACTCCGGGCGTCCGACTCGCCCTGATAAGATCATTTCACGAACGTTCAAGACGCTTTCTTAATTCCCGAAGCTGTATGACCAG
>JBECKU010000208.1:0-5788 GCA_040235385.1 Candidatus Sulfobium sp.
CCTTGAATGTCTTCATTCCTTTGAGCAACTCGCTTCCTCAGCGACCATCATGCGAAAAGGGATATTAGTCCCGATATGCCTATTACTTTCTCCATATTCAATACCGATGATAACTTACACAATTTTGCGATTCTTTTCCAGTGCCAGGCTCCAAGGGGGACTTGATAGTTTCGGCCGGGCGCAACTGTTGCGATGTACAGGAAGGATCGTTGCGCCAGCTTGCTTTTCCTCCCGGACACGCATTTCGTCCCGTAACTAAGTTCAATAAAGACAGGGTGAAGCGACTACTCCATTTTTTTGCTTCTTCCCGAAGTACGCAATTTCTGATTTTGTTATATGCTGAGTATTACCTTTATTAATTAATGGAGAGAACTGGGTTATAAGATTGGATACCAGAGCGCTTGACCAGCTTCGGCAAAAAATCGAGTAGATAGAGAAAAGAATAGACAGGCAGCCTGATCTCAAAATCTGGTACTCATTATGGTTTGACATGGTTGGCGCCTTGTATTCCTTTTCCAAAGTAGTTCCATTGTTACAGGCTGGTCCTAGACAGCATGATGAAATAATAAAAGACGCGAGAAAGATTGTACATCTGATGAGACCTGATGTGACAATAAAAGACGGAGAACATGATGCGTGGTTTGACGGATATTATTTGAATAATGCTGAATATAGAATAGCACTAGCATTCCATTGCCTTCTTAAAACCTGTTACCCATGTAACAGAAAACATGGGTATAAACATAAAGCATATGTAATGTCGTTAATAGAAGAGATTCTTAACAGAGAGAAATGTCCGACATGTTCGAGCCTTCCTATTGTACCAAATAAGAGATGCGAGAAGATCCTAAGAGATTTTTACAGCGGCCGTAATCATCCAACCGGGCGGCCTACTACTGGAAGATACCTTTTTGAAGTGCATTCTCGCATTAATTCTCTTAAGCATACACCTGACCCAGATGAAGACCTCATTCCAACTACTAGGCGAATGAAGGAGGCATGTAAAGGCTTGTTGGGCATATATGCTTTGTTTGGATGTATAGGAAAAGAAAGAGGAGCATTGAGGCTGTCCTAGGTTCGTCAATCCTTTCTTCCTGAAGTCCGCGTCCAACATTCAAGGGGAGGGTCCCTTACCACCCTCTCCTCTTTTTTTTGCGAAGCAGGGTATCTATAGGGTATCTAAACCTTTCCCGTTCTCCCCTCGTTATTCTTACTAATCCTTGACAATCCTTATAAATACTGGTGCCGGAGACCGGAATCGAACCGGTACGGGGTCGCCCCCGAGGGATTTTAAGTCCCTTGCGTCTACCAATTCCGCCACTCCGGCGCCGTAATTAAGATACTAGAAATCCGTGTAAAAAGACAATTTTTGCCGCTTCCATCAAATAAAAAAAGCCGGAATGATTCCGGCTTTTCAGTATCTGACGGCGATGGAAATTTATTTCTTTTTTATGTAAAACTCTATGATCTTGCCCTCTTCTTTAGTCTCGAGAAGTTCGTGACCGAGCCTCTTCAACAGGGCTGGTATATCGGACTTGGAACCCGGGTCGGTAGAAATGACCTCGAGAACCTGACCGGACTGCAGTCCGTCGATCGCCTTCTTGGTCTTTAAAACGGGCATAGGGCAGTTCATACCCTTTGTATCCAATACGACATCTGCTTTAACGTCACTCATGGAAGCCTCCTGATCTTGGTTACATGCTTATTGCATTGATATGAAACTATTAAACACTATTTATATTTTTTTGTCAAATTTTTCGAATAGCGATCAGGCCAAAACTTTGGTTGCCGGCTCTCCAATCTCTGAAACAAAAGTTTATTATGGAACCGCCGTCCTAGGACAAACATAAACCCGCCTACAGACGAACTCAAAAGACTTTGGCTCTGAGGTTCACTTTATCTTCTTCAACATGTCTTTCACCGGCACTGCTGCAAGAGTCATCATGTGAACGGACCCTCTGGCGCCGAGTTCGAGGGACATGTTCATGACCGCCTCATTGTCCTTGGCCTCGACGATATTGACGAAATCGTAGGGCCCGAGGACAGCGTACTGGTCCTTCACCTTTATCCCCATTTTTGCCAGCTCCTTGTTGACTTCAACGATACGGTTAGGATTTTCCTTGATCGTCTTTCTTCCCTCGTCGGTAAGAGTGCTCAGAATCACATATGTCGGCATAACCCTCTCCTTTCACAGCAGATTATTTTTGTCATACTTACTCTTATACTATCTTTAATATGGGTTGTCAATCGCCATTTTTCGGGGATTTTCCATAAATTGACTTGGTTTGGTTTCTATGCAAAAATTGAGTTATGTGGGAATATACCGAGAAAGTCAAAGACCTTTTCCTGAAACCCAAAAATGTTGGAGAAATTAAAGACGCGGACGGCGTCGGGGAAGTAGGGAGTATCACATGCGGCGATGCACTTAAGCTTTTTCTTAAGGTCGATAAGGAGACAGGCAAGATCGTCGACGCAAAATTCCAGACCTTTGGCTGTGCGAGCGCCATTGCAAGCTCGTCGGCCCTCACCGAGATGATCAAGGGAAAGACCGTCGATGAAGCGCTTAAGGTGAGCAACCAGGATATCGCCGAATTTCTCGGAGGACTACCGGATGAAAAGATGCATTGCTCCGTGATGGGGAGAGAAGCCCTCGAAGCAGCCGTGGCCAACTTCCGGGGCGAGACCGCTCCGGTGGAAGAAGGGGAAAAGCGCATCTGCAAATGCTTCGACGTTTCGGAGGAGAAGATCAGAAGGGTGGCAATCGAAAACCATCTCACCACTGTAGACGAGATAACGAATTTCACTAAAGCCGGCGGCGGCTGCGGTGAATGCGTCCCGGATATCGAGGCCATTTTGCGCGATATCTGGTCGCTTAAACCCCCCGAAAAACCTGCCAAACCTAAAAAACTCACCAACCTTCATAAGATAGCTCTCATACAGGAGATCATAGAGACTGAGATACGTCCCGGTCTTCAGGCTGACCAGGGCGATGTCGAACTCATCGACATCGAAGGGAACAAGGTCGTCATTGCACTTCGAGGGATGTGCACGGGATGTGTGATGGCCGATGTCACGATAAAGGGTATCCAGTCAAAACTCAGAGAACTGGTGAGTGATGATATCACTGTGGAGGCCCTTCAATGAAGCCCGTATATCTGGACAATAACGCGACGACGAAGATCGCGCCGGAAGTCCTCGAAGAAATGATGCCTTATCTGACGGACCTCTATGGGAATCCTTCGAGCATGCATACCTTCGGAGGGCAGAACCACAGAAAAATCGAAAAGGCCCGTGGGCAGGTCGCCGGTCTTATCGGGGCAAAACCGGAGGAGATCATTTTTACCAGTTGTGGAACGGAGAGTGACAACACCGCGATCATGAGCGCGGTATCCTCGCAGCCCCAGAAGAAACACGTTGTGACTACCAGGGTAGAGCATCCCGCGGTACTCAATTTCTGTCAACACCTGGGAAGAAAGGGATATCGTATCACCTATCTCCCGGTCAACGGTCTCGGGCAACTCGATTTGGACGAGTTGATAAAAGCGGTGGACGACGACACCTCCGTTGTATCGATAATGTACGCGAACAATGAAACCGGGGTCATCTTCCCCATCACGGAAATCGCCGGAATCCTGAAGGAAAGAGGGGTGCTCTTTCATACGGATGCCGTGCAAGCGGCAGGCAAGATACCTATCGATGTGGGGCATGTGCCCGTCGATTTCCTTACTCTTTCCGGACACAAGATCCACGCTCCCAAAGGGATCGGCGCTCTTTTTGTCAGGAAAGGGACAAGGTTTCATCCTTATATCATCGGCGGTCATCAGGAAAAGGGAAGGAGGGCCGGGACCGAGAATGTCGCCTCGATCGTGGCCATGGGAAAGGCCGCTGAACTGGTGGCAGCCTACCTGGAAATGGAGGCATCCACCACGAAGCGGCTTCGCGACAAGCTCGAACGTGAGCTGGTGAAATGCTGTCCCGATGTGAGAGTAAACGGGGATACCGTCAACAGGCTGCCCAATACGACGAACATCAGCTTCGAGTACATCGAAGGAGAAGCCATCCTGTTGCGGCTCAACGAATACAATATCTGCGCTTCATCCGGCTCTGCATGTACGTCCGGCTCTCTGGAGCCTTCCCACGTGCTGCGTTCCATGGGCGTCCCTTACACCGCTGTCCATGGTTCGGTCCGGTTCTCGCTCAGCAGATATACCACGGAAGAAGAGATCGATGCGGTAATAAAGCTTATGCCCCCCATTATAAAAGTCCTGAGAGATCTATCACCTTACGGAAGAGAAAAGATAGCCTGCCCTCCGGAGTAATTCATCCTCTTCTTAAAGCGGTCCAGTCCTCAACAAATTTAATTTATGAACTGGACTCTATCTACGCTGTTTATGCTGCAGTTTATGCTGTCTCTATCCTTATCACAGAATGACACAATGCTACTGATTAGGATCTTTTCCGTAAACTCTGTTTGGGCCCATGACCCTTTTTTTTTGAATTATCGCTCATAATATGGACATTTTCAAAATTATTGAAAGCTCATATTCCAGGAAGTAGTCTCGCTCTTGGCTTGACTGTGTCCTACCGACGTTACAAATCATTCTGCTCCATGCTAATCTGGAATCTCCGCCTCGACGAGCTTCGCGAGGAGTGCGAGCGACTCCTGCCAGCCCAAATAGCACGCCTCGGCTGGGATGATGCCGGGCACCCCTTCTTGCACGATGCTCAACTCGGTGCCCACGGATACCTTCTTCAACGTAATCGTCGTCTGCATTTCTCCGGGCAAGTTCGGCTCGTCGAACTTGTCTGTGTGGAGGATGCGTTCGTTTGGCGTTAGTTCAAGGTACTTTCCGCCGAACGAGTGGCTCTTGCCCGTAGTGAAATTCGTGAACGACATCTTGTAGGTGCCGCCGACTTCGGCGTCCATGTGGTGAACCTTGCCGGTAAATCCATTTGGAGGAAGCCATTTCGCCATAGCTTCAGCATCGAGGAATGCTCGATATACCCTGTCAGGTGCAGCCCGGAGCACCCGGTGAAGACGGATGGTATTTGTTGACATTGTTTCTTCTCCTTTTGACGGGTTGTATTTGAGATGTAGTGCCAATTACCGGTCCAACGATTACAATTATATCAGGTTCCAGCGATGTTGGCTTGGGGAGGCATCGTTGCTTCAAATGCCGTTTTTGTCGCAAATGCCTGCTTCGTCCTGTAGCATGCTCGAAACAAACCTCATACAAAGCTACGGATGAATCTTTCCAATGCTTCCTGTTATCTGCAATAGTTACGGTCAGACGAAACTATCAAGTCCCCCTTGGAGCCTGCACTGGAAAAGAATCGCAAAATTGTGTAAGTTATCATCGGTATTGAATATGGAGAAAGTAATAGGCATATCGGGACTAATATCCCTTTTCGCATGATGGTCGCTGCGGAAGCGAGTTGCTCAAAGGAACGAAGCCATTCAAGGGCATCAATGTCCTGAATGTTACAAAATTAGATGAAAAGAACAATACTTGAAATATGTTAAGAAAATGCTGCTACTAAATCTTTACATTGTCTAAAGGCAAATTCAAAGAAAAAGTGAGGATCACATGAAGAAACTTGTCCTTTTACTAGTAGCCCTGTTTGTATTAAGTGGTTGTGACTCAGGTAACAAAAAACCTGAAACTCACTTGGATAAACTTGATTGGCAAAAGCAACTTGCTGAGGCACAAAAAAACAAAGATTATGGAAGTTGTCAGGATGTTGTTATAGCTGCCTATCTCGATAAAAATCTGAGTGTTTTAAATAA
>JBECKU010000215.1:0-3605 GCA_040235385.1 Candidatus Sulfobium sp.
AAGGTTCCCGGATTCTCAGGAAGCCGTGCTTGCAAAAAAGAAGATAGCCGATCTGGAGAAGAAGCCTGCCAGGAAATAATGGACGCCCTGCGGGATAATTTTTCTCGGATAATAGATTATCTGAGAATCTCGATCACGGACCGCTGTAATATGCGGTGTGTATACTGCATGCCCGCTGAGGGAATCTTTCCTGCAAGCCACAGGGAGATCCTTACCTATGAGGAAATCATACGTGTGGTGACCATCGCAGCCGGTCTGGGTGTACGAAAGGTCCGCATTACCGGGGGAGAGCCCCTCACCAGAAAAAATATCATTTTTCTTGTATCTTCCCTGAATAAAATCCGGGGGATCGAAGATCTGAGCATGACTACGAACGGCCTTCTGCTTGAAAAGTACGCAGAAGAACTCGCTGCTGCGGGGCTGAACAGAGTCAATGTGAGTGTCGATTCCTTCAATCCGGAAAAGTACAGGGAGATTACCCGGGGCGGCGATCTTTCGGCGGTTTTGAGAGGTCTTCGTGCTGCCGAAAGGGCCGGTCTCGACCCGATAAAAATCAATATGGTACCCATACGGGGGATCAATGAAAATGAAGTTGTGGATTTTGCAAAGTTGACTCTCGAGTCCGACAGTCACGTGCGTTTTATAGAGTTTATGCCGTCAGGCTATCATGGAGAGTGGAGCCCTGAGAAATATGTCACTACCGATGAATTGAAACGGATAATCGGGACTATTGCTCCGCTCGCACCCCTCAGGATGAGAAAGGATGGTCCTTCCAGGTATTACAGGATCAAAGGAGCAAAGGGAGTCGTCGGATTTATAAGCGCCCTCACCCATCATTTCTGCGAAGACTGCAACCGGTTGAGGATGACGTCCGATGGAAAACTCAGGCCGTGTCTCTTTTCTGAGACGGAAATCGACCTCAAATATCCGATCAGGAGCGGTGCCCCCGATGCAGAGATTGAACGGCTTCTCAGACTGTCTATAAGTGTTAAGCCGCGCGGACATAATATCGGTAAAGCGGGAATAGAGCCGCAGACAGGTGGCGGCGATTCCGGAGTAATTTATAAGAGACCGATGTCGAAGATAGGCGGATGAGAAGACTTACCCATCTCGATGAGAGCGGAAAAGCCCGCATGGTCGATGTCACCGCAAAGCCTTCCACAAGGAGGGAGGCTGCCGCCAGAGGTTCCGTTATCATGAATGCGGAAACTCTCCGCCTCGTAAAAGAGTCTCAGATCGAAAAAGGGGATGTGCTGGGTGTGGCCCGGCTTGCCGGTATCATGGCGGCAAAGAAAACTCCCGAAGTCATTCCGCTCTGTCACCCCCTGCAGATAACATCCGTCAGTGTCGAATTCGGGTTCGATGAGACCGCAAGCAAGATCTTCATCGAGTCCAGAGTGAGGACCGCCGGTCGCACCGGGGTCGAAATGGAGGCACTCACCGCCGTTTCTGCCGCAGCCTTGACGATCTATGACATGTGCAAAGCCGTTGACAAGGAAATGATTATTTCGGATATTTTTTTAGTGGAGAAAAAGGGAGGGAAAAGCGGTCTTTTCAGGCATACGAGTCCAAAATGATTTCTCTGCTTGCGGTACTGGCAGTCGGCTTTTATATCTTCGGTTATTACAGGATAATCTTCGTTTATTCAGGATTATTGCTCCAGGCTGCTTATCTTTTTTCGAGGGGATTACACCTGGGGAGACTTCCTATCGTGGGACCTCACGACACCCTTTTCTTTCTGTCCGCTACTGTCGTCCTTTTTGCAATACCGATAACACATGGTCATAAGAACAGGCAAAAAACACTTACCGCGATGGTGGGATTGGCCGTTTTTTTCATCTTCCTCTCCTGGCTTTACAAGCCGCATGATTTCCCACTGCCGCCTGTCCTGAAGACCTTCTGGTTCGAAACCCATGTCGCCCTGTCCTTTTTTGCCTATGCGCTTTTCGGAATAGCGGCTGTACTAGGGATATTTTATTTAATCGACAGGCAGGGGAAGACAGAGCTTCTGCAGTATAAGGCAATATTCGTCGGCTACTGTTTTTTCTCAACCGCGATGGTGTTCGGAGGCATATGGGCATATCTCGCATGGGGAACATACTGGCTTTGGACACCCAAGGAACTCTGGACTGTCATCCTCTGGCTGTTTTATAGTCTCTATCTGCATGCGCGCCTGAGGCCGCAGTGGTCGGGAAGACCATCATCTATCCTGGGCGTAGTCGGATTTTTTATCGTGATGTTCACCTATCTGGGAGTGAGCCTTTTCATGAAAAGCTCACATACCTTTTAGTCCGGAATTCATGAAAGCGGCGCGGAATATCTTATCTTTGTTCGTCTCGATGAAAACGGCGATACTGCTGCTTTTCTCACTGCTCTTTCTCCTTCTTTACGGTTCAGTAATAATGCCTGCTAATGAAGAATTCAGTGCGCTTCATACAATCCCCTTATTTCACTGGATGAAGGAGACGAGCCCTGCAATCACATGGTGGCTCTGGGGTGCGGTCTTAATTCTTTCGCTACTCACCGCGAACACGATCGTGTGTAGTATCGAATCCGTAATCAGAAAGAGACGGTCACGACAGTGGATGCTTGTGATCGCGCCCCAGGTGATCCATGTCGGTTTTTTGTTTATCCTCCTCGCCCATCTTCTCAGTTCCTACGACAGCTTCAGGGGGACCGCATTCGTTTACAGAGGCGCATCACTCCATCTGCCTAACGGTCTTGATGTGCTTTTTGATGATGTAAAAACAAAGGTCGGTCCCTCGGGATACATAACGGACTGGTCCGCCGATATTCGATATTACGAAGAGGGTCGCCTTATAGGGCGGGATGTGATCCGTCCTAACGATCCTTCGTTCCGAGGCGGGCTGGGGCTTTATATAAAGACGGTCAAATCCGCGCCTTTCCCCGTCGCGCTGGTCGAGGTAAGCAGGGAGCCCGGTGCTCCATGGGCCCTTGCCGGAGGGATACTTTTTTTGTTAGGGGCTTCAGCACTTACCATGCTGAAAATACGTATCGAAGAGAAAAAGGATAATCTCAATATACCATCGGGTTAAAGAAATTTTTGTCCACCCCGGTCAGCCGGCGGATACATATCTGAATTTTTTCGGGTAAAATATCCATCAATCAATATGCTTATTTCTTGACAAACAATTCTGTGAGTCCCTATAATTTTGAGGACAATGGATCAGGCCCTTCAGGAACTCTATGACCTCGGTAACAAACTTTTTGAAGAAGGCAAGCTCAAGGAAGCAGAGCCTGTCCTGAAGAAAGTTATTGAGGAAAATCCAAAATACGCCGATATTCACAATAAACTCGGGATAATCTGCAACCTGAATGGGGACCTTGAAAAAGCGGCTGACCATTTCGAAAAAGCGCTGGAACTCAACCCGAGATATACCGAGGTCTCTCTGAACCTTGCCATAACTTACAACGAACTGGGCGAGTTTAACAAGGCCCGTGAAGTATTTTCAGTAGCTGCCCAGATCGCACATCCAAATCCCACGTCGATGGACCCTTTTATCGCAGGGAAACTGGCTAATGAACATTTCAAGCTGGGGAACAAGTATCTGGAGTTCAATATGAACGCGGAAGCAGTGGAGGAG